>NZ_JBAMDC010000032.1:0-40014 GCF_036961605.1 Streptomyces sp. KLMMK | reverse complement strand
ACCCCTGTGCCTGAAGGGCATACGATCCACCGCCTCGCGGCCGACCATCGTGACCTCTTCGCGGAGCGCCCCGTCCGGGCGACCAGCCCCCAGGGCAAGTTCTCCGACGCCGCCGCCCTCGTGGACGGCCGCCCCCTGGAGACCGCCGAGGCCCACGGCAAGCACCTCTTCCTCGGCTTCGGCGGCGGCGACTGGATCCACATCCACCTCGGCCTCTTCGGCAAGTACGCCTTCGGGACGGGGCACGCCCCGCCCCCCACCGACACGGTGCGCCTGCGCCTGGCGAACCCCGAGGGCTACGCCGACCTCCGCGGCCCCACCACCTGCGCCCTGATCACCGACGCCGAGAAGCAGGCGATACACGACCGCCTCGGCCCGGACCCGCTGCGCCCCGAGGACGACGGCGAGGCGGCCTGGCACCGCATCTCGCGCAGCCGCACGAGCGTCGCCGCCCTGCTCATGGACCAGAAGGTCATCGCGGGCGTCGGCAACGTCTACCGCGCAGAGGTCCTCTTCCGGCACGGAATCGACCCGTACCGCCTCGGCCGCGATCTGACCCGTTCCGAATGGGAAGGGATCTGGTCGGATCTGGTCGAGCTGATGCGCGAGGGCGTACGCAACAACAGAATCGACACCGTACGGCCCGAGCACACCCCGGAGGCCATGGGCCGCCCGCCCCGCGTCGACGACCACGGCGGCGAGGTCTACGTCTACCGCCGCGCCCGGATGGCCTGCCACATCTGTGGCGGTGAGATCCGCACCGCCGGTCTCGCCGCACGCAATCTCTTCTGGTGCCCGGGCTGCCAGCAGCGCTGACAGCCCCTCAGGAAGGCTGGCGGCCGCCGGGAGGACCCCGGCGGCGTCAGAAGCCGTGCGGCAGCCACGGCGCCACGTCGCTGCCGAAGGCCGCCGCAGCCTCCTCCAGCGCACCCTCGCGCAGCTCCCGCACCCGGCCGGCCCCCGCCAGCGCGGCGAGCGACACCCCGCCCAGATAGGCCGACCCCAGCTCCCGCACGGACAGGGCCAGGTCGGCCGCGTCCTCGGTGCGCTCGCAGGACGCCCCCTTCGCGTCGCCGGTCAGCCGCCACCGCCCCGCGTTCCAGGGGCAGAAGTCGTCGGCGACGTCCAGCACGACGTCCACCGGGCTGCGGTACGTCCGCGCGGCGAGCGCGCTCCCCACGTCGACCAGCCGCACGTGCAGCGAGTCCTTGACCCGCGGCTCGCACCGCCGGATGTCACTGACGAGATGCAGCAGCGGGTCGTCCACGGGACGGTTGTGGGCGGTCACGAGCGACGTCAGGTCGATCTCCGTCAGATAGCGCCACAGGGCGGCGTACGCGGCCGGGGTCAGCGCCTCCACGTCGCGCAGCAGCACCGTCCCGCCCGGGCCCGACTCGGCCCACAGCGGCCGGACCGCGTACCGCGCATACCCCACCGTCCGCCCGCCCTCCTCGGCGAGCACGCACTGCAGCGGCGAGGCGCCCTCGCGCCCGTCCGCCGGGTCCAGCAGCGGCACGGCCTCCCAGCCCGGCTGCCGCGCGAGCATGCCCGGGCGGGCGGCTACCCGGCGTGCGTAGACCGCCTCGCAGGCGTCGCGTGCTTCATCGGGCTTCGACAAGCGCAACCGCACCCCCTCCGTGCCCTCCGGGGCGGACACGCGCACGCGGGTCGTATCGATACGGACGCTCAGGGAGTGGGTCGCGATGCCGTAGCCGAACCGCCCGTAGATGTCCGGCTCGGAAGCCGTCAGGACGGCCAGGGGCTCGCCCCAGGCCCGCAGGTCGTCCAGCTGCCGCCGCATCATCTGCCGCAACACGCCGCGCCTGCGGTGCGTGGGCCGCACGCTCACCATCGTCACCCCGGCCGCGGGCACCCCGGCGCCCCCGGGAACCGTGATCCGCAGGGCGAACGCCCCGGTCGTACCCACCGCATCCGCGCCGTCCCAGACCCCGATCGAACGGTCGAGGCCGGCCAGTTCACGCCACAGCGCGGCTTCCTCGGGGGCCTCGGGGACCCCGCCGAACCCCAGCTCGACCGCGGTGTACCAGGCATCGAACTCAGCATCGCGAAGGACTCGCAACTCCGTCGTCATACCCCATGACTAGCAGCGACCCGGCCCCCGGGGCGAAGGAATTTCGCATAAGGGGCCGACCCTGCCGCACGGGACGTACCGTGCGCGGCCGTGTCGGCGCGGCGTGAGTCGACGCACCGCCGAATGGGTGGATAAGGTCACGATGCAATGACTGGCGGTGCGGAGACCCCGACGGCCCGGATGCGCAAGGCGTGGCACCGGGCCCGTACAAGCGTGCGCAAAGCCGGGGTCGACTACTTCCGCGGCGACGGGTCCGACTGGATCGCCCTCGCGGCCCTGCTGCTCACGGTCCCCGCCCTCGCCCTGACCACCATCGCGCTGCCCGCCTGGTGCGTGCCCACCGCCCTCGTCCTGCCGATCGTCGCAGGCGGCCTGCTGCTGCGCCCCGCCAGCCTGCTCGCGCTGTACGCCGCCTCCGCCGCGGCCCTCATCGCCGAGGCCGCCGTCCTCAACCCCGGCGCCTCCGGCGACGGCGTCCGCGTCACGCCCGGCACGATCCTCGTCGTCGCCGCCGTCGGCCTCCTCGGGCTGCTCATCGCCCAGTTCCGCAGCCGCGTCGGCGTGCCCTGGCGGCGCGGCGGCACCATGCTCTTCGACCTGCGCGAACGCATCCGCGTCCAGAGCAAGCTGCCCAAACTGCCGCGCGGCTGGCACCGGGAGATGGCGCTGCGCCCGGCCGGCGGCCAGTCCTTCTCCGGCGACTTCGTCGTCGCCGCCCGGACGAACGGCGGGCGCACCCTGGAGGTCGTCCTGACGGACGTCTCCGGCAAGGGCATGGACGCCGCCTCCCGCGCGCTCCTGCTCTCCGGCGCCTTCGGCGGGCTCCTCGGCTCCCTGCCGCCCCACGCCTTCCTGCCCGCCGCCAACGGCTATCTGCTCCGCCAGGACTGGGACGAGGGCTTCGCGACCTCCGTGCACCTCGTCCTCGACCTCGACAGCGGCGACTACGAGATGTTCTCCGCGGGCCACCTGCCCGGCCTCCAGCTCTGCGCCGGCACCGGCCGCTGGGAGGAGAAGGCCGCGGAGGGGCCGCTGCTGGGCGTGTACGACGGCGCCCAGTTCGACCCCATGAAGGGCACCCTGCAGCCCGGTGACGTCCTCATGCTCTTCACCGACGGACTGGTCGAGACCTCCGAGCGGGACCTCACCGAAGGCATGGACCGCCTCACCGGCGAGGCCGACCGCTACGTCTCCGCCGGCTTCCAGGGCGCGGCCTGGCACCTGATCGAGGCCGTCGCGAAGGACGTCAACGACGACCGGGCCCTGCTGCTCATCTGCCGGCACTGAACCCGGGCGGCACCGAGCCCCCGACGGCACCGAACCACGGAGGATCCGCATGACCGCTCTCGACCTCGCCGCCGTAGAGGCGCTCGCACGGCGCGCCCACGCCGCCCAGACCGACAAGGCCGGCCGCCCGTACACCGAGCACCTGGCGGCCGTCGCCGAGGGCGTGCGGCAGCGCGGCGGCAGCGACGAGCAGATGGCCGCGGCCTGGCTGCACGACGCCGTCGAGGACGGCGCGGTGACCGAGGAGTGGCTGGAGGGCTCGGAGCTGCCCCGCCCGGTCAAGGACATGGTCCTGGCCGTCACGAAGCGCCCGGGCGAGGCCCCGGAGGACTACGCGGCCCGCATCCTGGCCACGCCGGGAGCCCTCCTGATCAAGGAGTCCGACCTGGCGCACAACTCCGACCCGGAGCGGGCGAAGGAACTGGACGAGGCGACGCGGAGTCGCCTCGCGGCGAAGTACGCGCGGATGCGGCGGCTGCTGGGCCTGAGCTGAGGCCCCGGCCCGGCCCAGGCTCCGGGCCCCGGCTACTTACGGAAAGCCCACTCCATCCGCGGTTCCATCACGCACCGGAACACCCGCCGCACCGGCGACGTGCACAGCGCCGTCATGCCCGCGATCGCGATCAAGGTGACCACGACCTCGCCGACCGGCCGGCGGATCCACGCGGCCGCGTCGTACCACTCCCACCAGCGCGACAGCTTGATCAGGAAGCCGTGCAGCAGGTACCCGTACAGGGTCCCCGCGCCCAGCGCCGTGAACCACACCTTCCGGCGCGGCACCCAGGCCAGGAACGCCACCGTGAGCACGGCCGCGCAGGCGAACAGGGCGAAGGTCGTCACCGGGGCCGTCCAGGCCGGCTCGTGCAGGTCCTGGACGGCGCTGCTGCGGTAGAACCAGCCGGTGTCCAGGCCGGGCGCCAGCCAGTACGCGACCGCGAGCGCCGCGGCGAAGACCGGCACCGCCGCGATCCGCACCCAGCGGCGCCGCACGAGCTCGAAGTGCTCGCGCCGCAGGTGCAGGCCGATCACGAAGAACGGCAGGAACTGCAGCACCCGCTCCATGGCGAAGTCGCCGCCGACCTCGGGGGAGACCGCGGCCAGGACGGCGACGGCGAAGGCGACGGGGACGGGCCGGCGGATGAGCTTCCACACGGGGGTGGTCAGCCGCCAGATGAAGAGCGCGGCCAGGAACCAGTTCAGGTACCACGGGTTGAGCAGGGAAATGGGCTCCGGCGGCGCGTCGTCCTCCGCCCAGTGCTGGAAGTACGTGTAGGCGACTTCGAAGACCAGGTACGGCACGACCACACCCGTGAGCAGGCGCTTGAGCTTGGCGGGGCTCAGATCGAAGCCGCGGGAGAAATAGCCGGATATCAGGATGAACGCCGGCATGTGGAAGGTGTACACGGTCATGTAGAGCGCCAGCGCGGCGCGGCTGGTGTGGGAGAGCGGCTCCCACGCGTGTCCCAGCGCCACGAGGACGATCGCGAGGTATTTCGCGTTGTCGAAAAAGGGATCGCGCTGTGCCGGGGCGGCGGGCGCGGACGCCGGGCCGGGCTGCCCCGAGGGGATCACCGCGCGGGCGGGAGGTGTGACGGCGGGGGACATCCGAAGCACCCTAGCGGCGGCGCGGCGGCAGCCGCCACGCGGACCGTCAAGTCACCCGATTTCCACTGCCCACGGCTTTGCAGGCTGTTTCTGGACGAAGTGCCGATGAAATGTCACAGGCCCACGGAAACAGGGAAGTTGGTGGCACGATGGTTGACGGGCGAGGGCCGCGGGGAGCATGTCTCCCGGGCAGACCAGTGAGTATCCGACCGAGGGTGTGATCAGTTGTGGCCATTTCGCTGTCAGTGGTGCTGCTCTTGGCGATCGTGCTGGTGGTGCTCTTCCGCTCCAACAGCATCAAGGGCGGCCCGGCGATCGTCGCCATCCTCTTCGGCTTCTTCCTCGCCTCGACGGGCATGGCGCCGTCGATCCAGAGGTTCCTGAACTCGATCGCCGAGACGATAAACGGCATCAAGTTCTGAGCCGCGGCGCGCGGGCCGCGCAGGCCGTCGCACCGGAATGACAAACGCCTCCGGCAGGGCCGGAGGCGTCGGTGGAGCGGGCGACGGGAATCGAACCCGCGTAGCCAGTTTGGAAGACTGGGGCTCTACCATTGAGCTACGCCCGCACGCGCCGCGAACCCGGAAAGGGCCGTGCGGCACGTTGTGCATCGTAGCGGGTCCGGGCCGTGCACCGCACGTCACCCCTTCGGCCCCCCGTCGCGCGCCGCTTCCGCGCCGCCCGTGCTTCCCGGCGCCGACGTTAATCAGGCCACCGTTACCCCCGCGGGCATGTACCCTACGTCTCGCACTTACGGGGTGTGGCGCAGCTTGGTAGCGCGTCCGCTTTGGGAGCGGAAGGTCGTCGGTTCGAATCCGGCCACCCCGACCACACACGACCACGGTCAAGATCACATTGTGGGGCTCATCCTGCTTGCGGTTACTATGCAAGCTGCGCGCCCGTGTGTCTGCACCACCGAGTCTGCCTACCGGGCGCGATCCGCTGAACCTCAGCAGAATCACCAGAAGTCAGCCCCAAGGAGACCGAACCGTGAAGAGCGCCGTGGAGACCCTGAACCCGACTCGGGTTCGGCTCACTGTCGAGGTGCCCTTCGAGGAGCTCAAGGCCAGCCTCGACGCGGCGTACAAGAAGATCAACCAGCAGGTCACGGTGAAGGGCTTCCGTCAGGGCAAGATCCCGGCCCGTGTCATCGACCAGCGCTTCGGCCGCGGTGCGGTGCTGGAGGAGGCCGTCAACGACGCGCTTCCGAAGTTCTACACCGAGGCGATCAACGAGGCCGAGCTGAACCCGCTGGGTCAGCCCGAGGTCGACATCACGGAGCTGAAGGACGGCGAGCTGCTGTCCTTCACCGCCGAGGTGGACATCCGCCCGACCCTCGAGATCCCGGACTACTCCGGCATCGAGGTCACCGTCGACTCCGTCGAGGTCACCGACGAGGACATCGAGAAGTCGCTCGAGCAGCTGCGCGACCGCTTCGCGACCACCTCCCCGGTCGAGCGCGCCGCCGCCGAGGGTGACATCGTCACCGTCGACCTGGAGGCCAAGGTCGACGGCGAGGTCCTCGAGGACGGCGTCGCCAAGGGCGTCGACTACACCATCGGCTCCGGCCAGCTGCTCGACGGCATCGACGAGGCCGTGACCGGTCTCGAGGCCGGCGGCACCGCCACCTTCACCTCCGAGCTCAAGGGCGGTTCCGCCGAGGGCAAGGAGGCCGAGGTCAAGGTCGACGTCACCGCCGTCAAGTCCCGCGAACTGCCGGAGCTCGACGACGACTTCGCCCAGCTGGCGAGCGAGTTCGACACGCTGGAGGAGCTGCGCGCCGACAGCCGCAAGCGCCTTGAGCGGATGAAGAAGTTCGACCAGGCCACGCAGGCCCAGGAGAAGGTCCTCGACGAGCTGATCAAGCTGGTCGAGGTCCCGATGCCCGAGAAGCTGCTCGAGGACGAGGTCAACACCCGCAAGCACAACCTCGAGCACCACCAGCTGGGCCAGATGGGCCTGGACCTGGCGAAGTACCTGGAGATCCAGGGCAAGTCCGCCGAGGAGTTCGACGCCGAGCTCAAGGAGCAGGCCGAGAAGGGCATCAAGACCCAGTTCATCCTCGACGAGATCGTCAACAAGGAGAAGGTCTCGGTCGGCCAGGAGGAGCTCACCGAGCACCTCATGCGCCGTGCCCAGTCCTCCGGCATGAGCCCCGACCAGTTCGCCCAGGCGGTCGTCGAGGGCGGCCAGGTCCCGATGCTCGTCGGTGAGGTCGCCCGCGGCAAGGCGCTGGCCACCGTGGTCGAGGCCGCCACCGTCAAGGACGCGTCCGGCGAGGTCGTCAGCCTGGACGACGAGGACGAGGACGGCGAGACCGCCGAGGTCACCACCGAGGCCTGAGCCCCGGCAGCCGCATAGGGCGGCCGCTCAGGCAGCCGCACCGCAGCTACGGACGGGTCCGGACGTTTTCACGCGTCCGGGCCCGTCCGCGTCCCCGGGGCCCCCGGGATCCCCGGGCGGCCCGAAGGTGCCCCCAGGGGCCTCCCACGGCCTCTGCGGGCCGCTGTGCGACCTGCGGAACCTGCGCTCAGAGCGAACAGTTCCTGATGCGGGATGGCGCCCGCCGAACAGCGCGTTAGGGTCCGTAGATACGAGGGCAGGGGAGACATGGCAGCGCGCCGGCGAGCAGTCCGGCCGAGCCGGACCCCGGTCCCCGGAGAAGACGCGGAGACGGCCCGTTGCCGTCAGAGACGAGCAGGTGGATACGTGACGAATCTGATGCCTTCCGCCGCCGGTGAGATCGCCATCGGTGGTGGCCTCGGCGACCAGGTCTACAACCGGCTGCTCGGGGAGCGGATCATCTTCCTCGGCCAGCAGGTCGACGACGACATCGCCAACAAGATCACGGCGCAGATGCTCCTCCTGGCCGCCGACCCGGACAAGGACATCTACCTCTACATCAACAGCCCCGGCGGCTCGGTGACGGCCGGCATGGCGGTCTACGACACCATGCAGTACATCCCGAACGACGTGGTCACCATCGGCATGGGCCTCGCGGCCTCGATGGGCCAGTTCCTGCTGACCGGCGGCACCCCGGGCAAGCGCTTCGCGCTGCCCAACACCGACATCCTCATGCACCAGGGGTCCGCGGGCCTCGGCGGCACCGCCTCGGACATCAAGATCCAGGCCGAGCAGCTGCTGCGCACCAAGAAGCGCATGGCCGAGATCACCGCGCACCACACCGGCCAGACCGTGGAGACGATCATCCGCGACGGTGACCGGGACCGCTGGTTCACCGCGCAGGAGGCCAAGGAGTACGGGATCATCGACGAGATCATCACCCACGCTTCCGGCGTTCCGGGCGGCGGCGGCACCGGGGCCTGAGCCCCGGCGCAGTACGTACCGCCAGAGAGCCCGCTTCCGGGCCGGGAAGCTGCTTCCCGGCCCATCGACCGCCACCAGGATGGTGAAACCCGCATGAACATCTCGTCCCCGAGCGGCCTGTACACCGGCCCCCAGGCCGAGGCCCGCTACGTCGTCCCGCGCTTCGTCGAGCGCACCTCCCAGGGCGTCCGCGAGTACGACCCGTACGCGAAGCTCTTCGAAGAGCGCGTGATCTTCCTCGGCGTGCAGATCGACGACGCCTCCGCCAACGACGTCATGGCGCAGCTGCTGTGCCTGGAGTCGATGGACCCGGACCGCGACATCTCGATCTACATCAACAGCCCCGGCGGCTCGTTCACGGCCCTCACGGCCATCTACGACACGATGCAGTTCGTGAAGCCGGACATCCAGACGGTCTGCATGGGCCAGGCCGCCTCCGCCGCCGCGATCCTCCTCGCGGCCGGCACCCCGGGCAAGCGCATGGCGCTGCCCAACGCCCGCGTGCTGATCCACCAGCCCTCCAGCCAGACGGGCCGCGAGCAGCTCTCCGACCTGGAGATCGCCGCGAAGGAGATCATGCGGATGCGTACCCAGCTGGAGGAGATGCTGGCCAAGCACTCCACCCAGCCGATCGAGAAGATCCGGGACGACATCGAGCGCGACAAGATCCTCACGGCCGAGGACGCGCTCGCCTACGGCCTGGTCGACCAGATCGTTTCTACCCGCAAGAGTTCCGTAAACGTTTGATCGCCGTGCCGCTGGTATCCCCCTTGAGCCGACCGAGTAAGGCCAAGGGGGGCCCGCTCGGGGGGCCCGGCAAGGTACCGTCGATAGGCAAGCACCCGGGTTCGCAGTGCAAGGCGGATCCCAGGCGAAGGGGAAGCACCTCGTGGCACGCATCGGTGACGGCGGCGATCTGCTCAAGTGCTCGTTCTGCGGCAAGAGCCAGAAGCAGGTGAAGAAGCTCATCGCGGGTCCTGGTGTGTACATCTGCGACGAGTGCATCGACCTCTGCAACGAGATCATCGAGGAAGAGCTCGCGGAGACGAGCGAGGTGCGCTGGGAGGAACTCCCGAAGCCCCGCGAAATCTACGAGTTCCTCGAAGGCTATGTCGTGGGCCAGGAGGCCGCGAAAAAGGCCCTCTCTGTCGCCGTCTACAACCATTACAAGCGCGTGCAGGCCGGTGAGACCGGCGCGCACAATCGCGACGACGGCATCGAGCTCGCCAAGTCCAACATCCTGCTGCTAGGCCCCACGGGCTCCGGCAAGACGCTGCTGGCCCAGACCCTGGCCCGCATGCTGAACGTCCCCTTCGCCATCGCCGACGCCACCGCGCTGACGGAGGCCGGCTATGTCGGCGAGGACGTCGAGAACATCCTGCTGAAGCTGATCCAGGCCGCCGACTACGACGTCAAGAAGGCCGAGACCGGCATCATCTACATCGATGAGATCGACAAGGTCGCCCGTAAGAGCGAAAATCCGTCGATCACCCGGGACGTGTCGGGCGAGGGCGTCCAGCAGGCCCTGCTGAAGATCCTGGAAGGCACCACCGCCTCGGTCCCGCCCCAGGGCGGCCGCAAGCACCCGCACCAGGAATTCATTCAGATCGACACGACGAACGTGCTGTTCATCGTGGGCGGCGCCTTCTCCGGCCTGGAGAAGATCATCGAGTCCCGGGCGGGCGCCAAGGGCATCGGCTTCGGCGCCACGATCCGCTCCAAGCGCGAGATCGAGGCCAGCGACCAGTTCCAGGAGGTCATGCCGGAGGACCTGGTCAAGTTCGGCATGATCCCGGAGTTCATCGGCCGCCTGCCGGTCATCACCTCCGTCCACAACCTGGACCGCGAGGCCCTCCTCCAGATCCTGGTCGAGCCGCGCAACGCCCTGGTGAAGCAGTACCAAAGGCTCTTTGAACTCGACGGCGTCGAGCTGGAGTTCGACCGCCCCGCCCTGGAGGCCATCGCCGACCAGGCCATCCTCCGCGGCACGGGCGCGCGCGGCCTGCGCGCCATCATGGAGGAAGTCCTGATGTCGGTGATGTACGAGGTCCCGTCGAGGAAGGACGTCGCCCGCGTCGTCATCACCGCGGACGTCGTCCACTCGAACGTGAACCCCACGCTGGTCCCGCGCGAGCCGCGGATCGTGGGCAAGGACGAGCGGCACGAGAAGAGCGCGTAGCGCGGTTGGTTGGTTGGTTGTGAGGGCGCCCGGCTTTATGCCGGGCGCCTTTCTGTTGTACGAGGGGTCCATAGAACTGATGAACGATCCGATGTCCGAACGGGTGATCGGGTTTGGAATGCCGGACGCGGCTCGGGCAGCACTCCTACGGTCGGATCATGGTTACAGCGAACCACGAGGCATCGCACCGGATCTTCCAGGAACGGCCGGAGTTACTTGTGCCGGTGTTCCGGATCCTGGGCGTCCCCCTGCCGGAGCAAGCGTCCGTCGAAGTGCTCTCGCCGGACGCCACGGAGATCCGACCACTGGAGCGGCGCGTGGACAGCGTGCTGCGTATCCAGTCGAGTGACAGCAGTAAGAGCTTTCTTCTGGCCATCGAGGCACAGGGGCGCCGCGACAGCGACAAGGCGGTCAGCTGGGCGTACTACCTCGCGTTCTTGAAGGCCAAGTACGGTCACCCGGCACTGCTGCTGGTGGTCTGCCAGGACAAGACGACTGCGGAATGGGCGGCGGGCCCCTTCAAGCTCGGGCCCGAGGGCTGGAAAGCGCTGTCCGTACACCCTCTGGTTCTGGGCCCCGGGAACGTCCCGCCGATCATCGACGCGGAGGAAGCCGCCCAGAACCTGGCCATGGCAACGTTCTCGGCCATGACGCACGGGCGCGACCAGGATGCCCCGGCCATACTGGACGCGCTGGCGCGTGCCCTGGGAACGGTCGACGAAGAGTCCGTCGCGTACTACTCGGAACTGCTGGAGATCGGTCTGGGGGAAACCCCGGCGAGGGAGACCTGGAGGAATCTGATGACCATCCGCACGTATTTCCCCGGCCGGGGCACGCTCATCGAGGAGACGCTCCTGAAGGGCGAAGCCAAGGGCAAAGCCAAGGGCAAGGCGGAGATGGTGCTGCGTGTGCTGGAGCACCGCGGAGTCCCCGTGTCCGCCGGGGACCGGGAGCGCATCGCGGAGTGCACGGAGCTGGACATTGTGCAGGGCTGGGCCGACCGCGCATTCACCGTCTCCTCCACCGAGGAGCTCTTCGCCGAGGAGGGCTGAGCGAGCGGTAGCGTGGAAGAGGGCGTCCGGACGAGTGCCGGGCGCCCTTTCGTGTGTCCGTGCGTGCTCGTACGTAGGGTGGCGGGCATGGCAGGAGAACGCGATCTGACGAAGCTGCTGAGTGGCATGAGGCCCGAGCTGAATGCCGGGCGGTATGTGTACACGACCGTTGAGGGGGAGGCGCCCGCGGGCGTGGCCCCCGTGGTGACGGTGCGGGAGCCGGAGGGCCTCACCCTGGTCGTACGGCAGGAGGAGGCCGACGCGGCCGGCCTGCCGTACGAGTACGTGGCGGGCTGGATCACGCTGCGGGTCCACTCGGCGCTGGAGGCGGTAGGCCTCACGGCAGCGGTCGCCCAGGCCCTGGCCCAGGCCGGCCTCAGCTGCAACGTGGTGGCCGGCTTCCACCACGACCACCTCTTCGTCCCGTACGAGCGGGCGGAGGAGGCGGTGGGGGTCCTGGAGGCGCTGGCGAGGGCGGCCGAGTGGGACCAGGAGGGGTCTTCGTAGGAAGACAGGGAGCCCGGCTCCTGGTGGCTGATTCGGGCTCTGGCCGGGGTCTGCGCGATGGGTTGAGTATGCGGTGGTCCGTCCGTATCGACGGATCAACCGACCTTCGGGAGAAGGACATGGCAGGCCACTTCATTCTCAGGAGCATCAGCAACAGCGATCTGACCATCGCGACGAGCAAGGGCGCCACCTGGTCCGCTCTGCAGCACGGCAGCATCGGTTGGAACACGGCTTCCCGCGCCGTACTGTCCAAGGCCCTCGCGGGCCAGCCGATCGGCAACCGCGACGGACTGCCGCCTCACCGCTACCTGGAGTCGAAGGCCAGTGTCGGCGCCACGCTGGAGAAGTACCTGCGCAGCGCCGGCTGGGCCGGCCAGCTCATCCGGCCGGCCAGTGCCGGCCTCGGACTGCGGGAGCTGAGCCCCAAGGCAAAGGCGGCCTGGGACCGTGGCGACCACACTGGTGCCTTGGTCGAGCAGTTCCTGCACGGCACTGCGACCGTCGAGGTCTACTACATCAGCGGCACCGAGATGAGCTAGGCATGGGCGTCGACGGACACGGTGACGTCCCCGCTGCCGCCGTTGTTGATTTCGGTTGACACCCCGCCGGTGACTGGCCCTTCGTTCGGTGTGTTCGCCAGTAGGTTGAGCTGAATTGGGCCGTTGGCGATGTTTCTGAGGCTGAGCGAGCGATTGATGTCGAGGAGCGCCTGATCCGACCTTCCGGCCGGTCCCTGGGCCGAGGACGCCGTTACGGCGTTGGCGGTGACGAACGCTCCTCCTGCGAGGACGGCTGCGGCCGCGATGGCCGCAGCCGCCCACTTGGGCAGGGGCGGCACTCTGGGAACGGGAACGCGCATGAGGATCACTTCCCTGTCACACCGTGATGGGCTCGAACGGCCATGAGATACCCGGGCCTTCGCCCCCTCGACCCGACCAGGCGCGCAGGCGCCACCCCGCCTCACCGCGCGCCGGGCAATGCGCCCCCGGTGTCCGCCGCTCGTCACAGAGGGAGGAAGGTGACCACGGCCGTGCCGTCATTGTGTTCGATCTCGCCGCCGGCCAGACAGGCCTTTCCCTCGGTCAACGAGCTGTAGACACCGTTGCCGTTGAAGTGGTGGCCCACGAACCACGTCCCGCCGGTGACGGTGCCGGTCCACTCGTACACCCGCGTGCCCTCCTGACGCGGCAGTGTGGAGACGGTACCGGTCAGGGTGCTCTCGCCGGTCCGCTGCCCGCTGCCCGTGGCGGACCAGTGGTCGGTCTCGGTGATCGAGGGAGTGATGACCTGGCTGATGTCCGTCTGCAGACACCCCGTGACGGACTTGACGGAGCCCTCGAATGAGCCGCGCCAGGTGCGGGATTTGAGCAGGGGAAGCGAGGAGCAGGAGTATTCGCCCGACCAACTGGTCGTCGTCGGGCGAGGGGTGACTCTGAGGGGCGGGCTGAAGGTGTAGTGGATCCGCCCGGTGCAGGTCCCGGTCGCGGGGCCGGCCGTCTCACCATCGGCGGAGGCGGGTCCGGGCAGGCCGAGCACCAGAAGGAGGGGTAAGACGCCGACCGTTACCGGGGAGAAGGCGCGCTTACGCATACCGCGGTGATCCTTTCGGGAGGGACCTCGGTGTCGCTTGCGCTGCACAGTCTCCACAGGGACGGCGCCCAGCCTCCCACCGGCCGCACAGCCGACACGCCGGACCCAAGCCCCCACACCTCCCCCTGCTGCCAGCCTGTTCTGACCTCGGCCGACCTACGGCTGCGGGGTGACGTACGAGCCCATGCCCGGTTCCGTGTAGATGAGGCCGTCGGCTCGCAGGCCGCGGTGCACCTTGTGAGCCGTCGCCGCCGCGATGCCGAACTCTTCTGTGAGCTGGTTGATGGAGGGAACGCGTGAACGTGGTGGGTACGTGCCGTCTTTGATGCGCTGTCGGATCACATCGGCCACCTGACGCCAGCGCGGGATGTCGGGAACGAATTCGATCACACGGGCACGCTACGCGTTTCATATGGTTCGCAGCAATGAGCACTTAGCTTCGGATTCTTGGTTATCTAGGTGTACCAGGTCTACTGCGATAGCGTCTCGCGCATAGGAGACCCCGGCGACCGCTGGCACGGTCCCGGGGCGTGGCCAACGCCTCGAAGGAGCGTCGACATGCGCAACCTTATCCGCCGCTGGTTCCGCCGCGTACGGCGGATTTCCGCCCCCGAAGCATCGCCCGTACCGAAGCCCCGCGCCGTCGAACCCGAACCCCGCCCCTCGCAGGACTCCTCCTGCAGGGTCTACGTCTGGGCCACCGCCCACGGCATCGACCTCCGGCCCCGTTCCCCGCTGGGCGCGTGCACCTGCGCCGCCGGGGGTCATCAGCAACCCCTGCCCGGCATCGGCGCGTTCGTCATGGACACCCGGGACGGTGCCGTCGGGCAGGTCATGCGCAACGGCGGGCCGCAGCTCCTGCTGCGTACGCTCGCGGGCGGCAAGGAGTGGGAGGCCGCATCTGATGTGGTTCGGCCCGTCACCGAGGCCGAGCTCCTCAGTGCCAAGGTGCAGGCCGCCAACACCGCCAGCAGGTGGGGGAAGTAGGCCGAGCGCGGTGACGGCCGCCCCTGCGGCGGCCGTCACCGTTCGCTGCTACTTCTCCTTGCGGACCTCGCTGCGGACCTTGGCGGTCGCCTCGGCCAGCTCCTTGGCGGACATCACGTTGCCGGTGGCAGTGCTGCCGCCGTAGGGGCTGTTGCTCTTCGTGACCGTGTGCCGGACGACGCCGAGGGCGCTCGAGTCGCCCCACATGCACTGGCTCGACTCGCTCGTGGTCGTCATGGTGCCCACGGAGTACGTCATCTTCTTCGTCGCGCACTTCATGACCGCGCCGTCGAAGCCGCCCGGGGAGACCTCCGCCCAGGGCGCGACCGTCTCGATCTTGATGCCCATGCTGCTCGAGGACGAGTTCTTCTTCTCGTCCTCCTCCGACTTCGCGATCATCGCGTCGACCGTCTTCTTCGGGTCGGCGAGCTCGCCGTACACCCCGATCAGCGTCAGCCGCTGCTTCTCCGCGTTGGAGTAACCGCCCGAGACGCCCGTGCCGTTGGCGATCCCCAGCTCCTTGGCCTTCGCGTCGTCGGTCAGGTCCTTCGTGTCCGTCTCCTTGGAGCCGGGAGCGCTCACGCTGCTCTTGGTGTACTTCCCGTCCAGCAGCTTGTCCGGCATCACGATGGTGTACGGCTTGACCTCGCCGTCGCCGCCCATGAAGTACATCGCACCGGCGATGAGCGCGCCCACGACCGCGACCGCGCCGATCGTGATGCCGATCGCCTTGCCCTTGCCGCCGCCCTGGGGCGGGACCGGCGGGGGGTACTGGCCCGGGTAGCCGGGCTGGGGCTGCTGGCCGTACGGGGCCGGCTGCTGGGGGGCGCCGTAGGGCTGCTGCGGGGCGCCGTAGGGCGTGCCCGGCGGCGGGGGCGGCGGCGGGTAACCGTAACCGGGCTGGCCGGCGGGCGCGCCCTGGGCGTAGGGGCCCGGCTGCTGGGGCGGCTGCTGCCCGTACGGGCCCGGCTGGTTGTAGCTCATGCGACTCTCTCGATCCATGGGGGGACTCGTGTGACAGTCCCGCTATCCTTCCGGATCTCTTAGGTGGTCCTTACCGCAGAGCGGCAACGGTTTCGGAACAGTTCTGCTCCGCACGGCTACTTCGGCTTGCGGACCTCGTTGCGGATCTTGGTCGTGAGCTCGGCCAGCTGGTCCGCGGGCAGGCCGTCCGACTCCTGGGCATCGCCGCCGCTGCCCATGGAGTGGCTGACGACGAGTCCGACGGCGCCCTTGTCGCCCCAAATGCACTGGCTCGTGGTCTGCGAGTACTTTGTGTCGACGATGGTGAACGCCAGCGCGTCCTGCTTGCACTTCAGGACCGCCCCGTCGAAGCCGCTCGGGCGGTAGTCCTTGTACTCCCCGCGCTTCCGCTCATCACCCGGCGGCTGCGTGGTGTCGTCCTCGCCGGCCTTGTCCATCTCCTTGATCATCTTGTCCACGGCCTTCGCGGGGTCGGGGATCCTGCCGTACATGCCGATGACCTGGAGGCCCTGCTTCTTGTCGTTCCTGTAGCCGGCGTTGTCCCCCTCCACCTGCTCCAGGCCCAGCTTCTTCATCTCGGCGCGGTCCTCGGCGTCGGGATCCTTCCTCTCCTTCTTGCCGGGGAGCTGCTTGTACTCGCCGTCCGCCAGGGTCTTCGGCAGTTCGATCGTGTACGTCCCCGTCTTGTCGTCGTTGCCGCTGACCATGTACAGGCCGCCGCCCATGAGAGCTCCCAGCACGGCCAGGACCCCCGCGCCGATGCCGATCGCCTTGCCTCTGCCGCGCGGCTGGTCGTTGGTCGTGTCGTGCATCGGATGTCCCCCACGTCTCTTTGTCGATAGAAGTCGGGGTACATCCTTTCTTGTCGTTTATTCATCCCTTACTGCGGGGTCCGCGCCGCCGCCCGCAGTTCCCCCGTCGCCTCCGCCGCCTCCGCGATGCCCGCACCTTCACCCAGGGCCGCGCCCACGACGCCCACCGTGCTGTGGTCCGCCCACACGCAGTACGGGAGGGTCAGGCCCGCCCCGGAGTCCCGGGCGCCGTCCGCCGGGGTGAACCGCACCGTCTGGCACTTCATCACCGCGTCGCCGCCGCGCAACCCCCGCGGGCTCACCCCTACCGGGCTGCCCTCGATCTCCTCCCGCGCGACGCCCTGCTCCACCGGCCGCTCCCGCGCGTCCTCCGCCATCGCTTCGAACATGCCGTCGACCGCCCGCCCGGGGTCCTTCACCTCTCCCCATACGCCGCTGTACATCAGCATCCCGTCGCCCGCGGAATAGCCCGCCGTGACGCTCCCCGCGTCCCGCACCCCCAGCTGCCGCAGCCGCTCCAGGTGGTCCGCGCGGAAGGTGCGGTCCACGGGGGCGTCCCTGCGGAAGGTCCCCACGCGCTCCGGCGCCGTCAGCCGGTAGTGCGTGCCGCCGTGCGCCGAACTGCCGCCGCCCGTGAGGAGCAGAAAACCGCCCAGAAGTGTGCACATCAGGATGAGTGAACCGATTGCCGCGGCGGCCATCACCTTGCCCCGGCCGCCCCGCCGGTCCGGCACCGGCGGCGGCCAGACGGCCGCGCCGTAGCCGTTCGGGCCGCCCGGCTGCGCGTAGGACCGGGGTGCGGCGGGAAGCGGCTCGTACAGGCCGGCCTGCTGGTTGCTCACGGCTTGCTCATCGTTCTCTCGTCGCTTCTCTCGTGGCGTGGGCGTCATCCTTGCCGATCCCGCGGCTATCGATTCGAAACCCCCGCGCACGCCCCCGTAGAATTCACCCCGTGACCGACAACACTCAGCGCCCCGACAGCGGGCACGCCGACCGCACCCCTGACCTGCCGACCCAGTACGCGCCGGCCGACGTAGAGGGGCCGCTGTACGAGCGCTGGGTAGAGCGGGGCTACTTCGAGGCGGATGCCACGAGCGAGAAGGAGCCCTACACGATCGTCATTCCGCCGCCGAACGTCACCGGTTCCCTCCACCTGGGCCACGCCTTCGAGCACACGCTGATCGACGCCCTCACGCGCCGCAAGCGCATGCAGGGCTTCGAGGTCCTGTGGCAGCCCGGCATGGACCACGCGGGCATCGCCACGCAGAACGTGGTCGAGCGCGAGCTGGCCAAGGAGGGCAAGTCCCGCCACGACCTCGGCCGCGAGGCGTTCGTCGAGCGCGTGTGGCAGTGGAAGGGCGAGTCCGGCGGGCAGATCTCCGGGCAGATGCGCCGTCTGGGTGACGGTGTGGCGTGGTCCCGTGAACGGTTCACCATGGACGAAGGGCTGTCCAAGGCCGTCCAGACGATCTTCAAGAAGCTCTACGACGACGAGCTGATCTACCGCGCCGAGCGCATCATCAACTGGTGCCCCCGCTGCCTCACGGCCATCTCGGACATCGAGGTGGAGTACCAGGAGGACGACGGCGAGCTCGTTTCGATCAAGTACGGCGAGGGCGACTCCTCGATCGTCGTCGCCACCACCCGCGCCGAGACGATGCTCGGTGACACCGCCGTCGCCGTTCACCCCGAGGACGAGCGCTACAAGCACCTCGTCGGCACCGAGATCGAGCTGCCGCTGACCGGCCGCCGCATCCCGGTCGTCGCCGACGAGCACGTCGACCCGGAGTTCGGCACGGGTGCCGTCAAGGTCACCCCCGCCCACGACCCGAACGACTTCGAGATCGGCCGCCGGCACGACCTGCCGAGCCTGACCGTTCTGGACGAGCACGGCGTCATCACGGCCCACGGCCCGTTCCTGGGGCTCGACCGCTTCGAGGCCCGCTCCGCGATCGTCGGCGCCCTGCGCGCCGAGGGCCGGATCGTCGCCGAGAAGCGCCCGTACACCCACTCCGTCGGCCACTGCTCGCGCTGCAAGACGACGATCGAGCCGCGCCTGTCCATGCAGTGGTGGGTCAAGACCGCGCCGCTGGCCGCGGCCGCGAGCGACGCCGTCCGCAAGGGCGACGTGAAGATCCATCCGCAGGAGATGGAGTCCCGCTACTTCGGCTGGGTCGACAACCTCCACGACTGGTGCATCTCGCGCCAGCTGTGGTGGGGCCACCGCATCCCGGTCTGGTACGGCCCGGACGGCGAGATGGTGTGCGTCGGCCCGGACGAGCAGCCGCCGTCCGGCGAGGGCTGGCACCAGGAGACCGACGTCCTCGACACCTGGTTCTCCTCGGGCCTGTGGCCGTTCTCCACCCTCGGCTGGCCCGAGAAGACCGAGAGCGTCGAGAAGTTCTACCCGAACTCCGTCCTCGTCACCGGCTACGACATCCTCTTCTTCTGGGTCGTCCGGATGATGATGTTCGGCCTGTACGCGATGGACGGCACCCCGCCGTTCCACACCATCGCCCTGCACGGCATGGTCCGCGACCAGTTCGGCAAGAAGATGTCGAAGTCCTTCGGCAACGCGGTCAACCCGCTCGACTGGATGGACAAGTACGGCTCCGACGCCGTCCGCTTCACCCTCGCCCGCGGCGCCAACCCCGGCGTCGACGTGCCGATCGGCGAGGACTGGGTCCAGGGCTCGCGCAACTTCGCGAACAAGATCTGGAACGCCACCCGGTTCGCGATGATGAACGGCGCCACGGTGGAGGGCGACCTGCCGCCCGCCGAGCAGATGTCGGCCACCGACCGCTGGATCCTCTCGCGCCTCAACGCCGTCGTCGCCGAGGTGGACGCGCTCTACGACGACTACCAGTTCGCGAAGCTCTCCGACGCGCTGTTCCACTTCGCGTGGGACGAGGTCTTCGACTGGTACGTCGAGCTGTCCAAGACCACCTTCCAGAAGGGCGGCCCCGAGGCCGAGGTCTCGGCCCGCGTCCTCGGCGAGGTCCTCGACGTCACCCTCAAGCTCCTGCACCCGGTCGTGCCCTTCGTCACCGAGACGCTGTGGACCACGCTCACCGGCAAGGAGTCCGTCGTCATCGCCGACTGGCCCAAGGACAGCGGCTTCCGTGACGCGGCCGCCGAGCAGGAGATCGCGACGGTCCAGCAGGTCGTCACCGAGGTCCGCCGCTT
Source organism: Streptomyces sp. KLMMK (assembly GCF_036961605.1). NCBI lineage: Bacteria > Bacillati > Actinomycetota > Actinomycetes > Kitasatosporales > Streptomycetaceae > Streptomyces > Streptomyces sp. KLMMK. Next base: position 20,406 of record NZ_JBAMDC010000032.1, on the reverse strand, counting down.
CCGCTCCGACCAGGGCCTGCAGCCGGGCCAGAAGGTCCCGGCCCGCCTGGACCTGACCGGCACGGAGCTCGCGGCCCACGAGGACGCGATGCGTTCGCTGCTGCGCCTGCAGCCGGCCGGCGAGGGCTTCGCCGCCACCGCCTCGCTCCCCGTCGCCGGCGCCACCGTCGCCCTCGACCTGTCCGGCACGATCGACGTCGAGGCCGAGCGCAAGCGCCTGACCAAGGCGCTGGCCGCGGCCGAGAAGGACAAGGCCCAGTCCACGGCCAAGCTCGGCAACGAGGCGTTCCTCGCCAAGGCCGCGGAGGCCGCTGTGGAGAAGATCCGCAAGCGGCTGGAGACGGCCGACGCCGACATCGAGCGGATCAGCTTGCAGCTGGCTGCTCTGCCTCAGGGCTGAGTCGGCTTCGCCGGGATCTGAGTGGCCCCCTGTGCCCATGGGCACAGGGGGCCACTTGCATGTCTGCGGCTACTGCGGGCCGGTGGGGGCTGGTCGCGCAGTTCCCCGCGCCCCTTACGGGGCGTGGGCCGAAGCTAGGGGTTGCTGCGGGCCGTGGGCGCTGAGCGTCTAGCGGGCCGCCCATGGGCGTGTTCGGTTTGGGTCCCACATCGGGCCCCACGGGCCCTCCACCAGAGCCTCTTCCTCCTCGGCGAGGGGCTTGCGGCGCCTGCGCCGGTGCTGCGGCCAGAACAGCACGTACGCCGTCGACACCGCCACGAAGCCCAGCCGGATCAGGCCCTTGGCCGACTCGTCGGGCACGACGAAGACGCTCCCGTAGAGCACGATCAGCGCGATCCAGCTCCACCACGGCACGAGGCGGCGCTGCCCGCACACGTCCCACAGCAGGGTGCCGAGCAGCACCGACGCCGTGTAGTAGGTGTAGACGCTGGGGTCGAGGAGGATGCGGGCGTTCGCGCCCAGCAGCACGACCCCGGCCCAGCGGCCGCGCCACACGGCGACCGCGCCCAGCGTGAGGCCGAGGGCGGCCTGGGCGGGGCGGGCCCAGCCGGGGGTGACGGGGGTGTTGCCGCCCAGCCAGCGCAGCGCGGAGGCCGGGTTGTTGGGGATGGTGAACTTCGCCGCGGCGAAGGAGTCCGGGGCCGCGACGAAGAACGGCAACCAGGCGGCGGCCAGCAGGGCCGCGCACCAGAGGACCGCCCGCAGCCAGCGGTCCCGCGGGAGGGCGAGGATCAGCGGTACGAAGGCCAGCGCCGTCGGCTTCGAGTCCATCGCCAGGGCCAGGCAGATGCCCACGGCGGCCGGGTTGCAGCGGGTCAGGAACCACACGGCCAGCGCGGTGAAGAACAGCGCCAGGACGTCGTCCAGGTGCCCGAAGCGGACCGACACCTCGATCCACATGGGGATGAACGCCGCGCCCGCGATGAGGACGCGCTGCCGCAGGCGCTGGTGGTTGGTGCCGGTGCCCAGGAAGTGGATGGCGGCGCTGCGCCCCGCGAGCACCACGATGACCAGTCCCAGCGCGGACATGAAGGCCGCCGACAGGAACTGGCCGGTGTGCTCGGAGAACGGGTTGAACAGGCCCGCCACCAGGAAGCTGATGGGGCCCATCTGCAGCTCGGGGTGGTGGGCGTAGAGGTTGAGCCCGCCGGTGCCGTCGCCCGACGCCCCCTGGTAGATCAGCTCGCCGCCGGTGCGCAGGTAGTGCCAGGAGAAGCCGCCGTTGGGCTCCACCAGGGCGAACCACAGCACGGTCCACGCCGTGAGCAGCAGCAAGTGCATCCGTGTGCTGATTTCCGGTACTCGTACCCGCACCGCACAACGCTCCCGTTCCGCTGCCCGGACCTGCTCCGGACATGTGTCACCGGGGGTCAGATGGCGGAACGGGGGCGGAGGTTGCCTTGTGGGCCGTGAATGTGGCCCACTTCATGGTTTGGCCGACGTGGCGTGTCGTCAGCTCTCGATCGCGACCGGGCCGGATGCGACCGCCTCCGCGTTGCGCCGCGTCTTCGCCCAGCCGTTGCGGCCGCGCAGCATGCGGACGAAGCCGCGCGCGGACGCCGGGAAGAGGTGGTACGCGTAGATCCACAGCGCGAGCCCCCACAGCAGGGCGGACAGCAGCGAGCGGTCGGACGCGCGGTCGCGGCGGTAGACCGGGCCCCACAGTACGAAGGGCAGCACCGAGACGACGGCCAGGCCCAGCACCAGCGGCCACAGCGCGAGCATGCCGCCGAACGCCTCGCCGACGCCGTCCTGCGCGGCGGTCAGGCCCAGCAGGGCGAACATGACGGCGCACAGCGCCAGGGTCACCAGGTGGGCGACCGGCTGCAGGAAGGTGTAGAGCGTCTCCAGGACGCCCTTGCCGCCGTAGTGGCGCGAGGAGACGATGCGCGGCGCGTAGCGGACGCACTGCAGGTTGCCCTGGGCCCAGCGGGTGCGCTGGGTGAGGAACCGGCGGGCGTGCGGGAGGCCCTCCTGGGAGACCCAGGTGTCGGCTATGTGGGATATCCGGTCGCCGTTGAGGATCATGTGCAGGCCCAGCTCGTAGTCCTCCAGCAGCGCGCCGCGCTGCCAGGGGCGGCGCTCGGCGGCGGCGATGCGGTCCAGGGCGGCGAGCCGGGTGAACTGGCCGTTGCCGCCGAGGCCCACGGAGCCGGTGCGGCCGCGCAGCAGCTGCATGCCGGCGTTGGAGACGGAGAACTCCATGTCCTGCATGCGCACGAGGAGGCGGGCGAAGGCGTTGCGGGCGCGGCCGTGGTCCGGCAGCGGGCGCGGGTCGCCGGCGTTGCGCATGCGGACGCTGACCTGCACGCCGCCGGTCTCCGGGTCGCCGAAGCCGGCCGGGCCGCTGACGCGCTCCAGCGCGTGCGGGTCGAGCTGGCCGTCGGCGTCGATGACGCAGACGACGACGCGCTCGCGGTCGGCGTCCTTGGACAGGAACTGGTTCAGCTCGTCGTAGGCGGAGTTGAGTGCGGCGCCCTTGCCCTGGCGGGCGTCGGGCCGCACGCGGCTGACCAGGTGCACGCGGCGGTCGGTCTCGGCGAGCCCGGCGACGATGGCGCCGGTGCGGTCGTCGCTGTCGTCGTCGATGACCCACACGTGCGCGCGCGGGTGGTCGGTGCGCAGGCGTTCCACCGTGGTGCCGACGACTGCTTCTTCGTCCCGGCACGGGACGAAGAAGTGCCAGTCGAAGGCGTCGGCGTTGCCGTTCTCCGCCTCGGGGCGGCGGAGGTAGGCGTGGCGGGCGCCGGCCCAGTAGAGGAGGAAGCAGGCGAGGAGGAAGAAGGGGAAGGCGAGGAGGAAGGGGCTGGAGAACACGGGTTTTACTCCGGGGGCTTTCGGCGGGTACGGCACCGCCGGGCACGTGCGTGGGGGTTGCTCGCCGTTGCGGCGGAGGAAGGGGCGGGGCTGGGGAACCCCCTCTACGCCGCTGCCGCCAGTTGCTGCGGCGCGGCGATCGCCGTCAGGAGCGTCACGATGCGGTCGGACGCCAGGCCGTCGCCGAAGGGGCTCGGCAGTGAGGACAGGCGGGTCAGGCCCTCCGGGCCCTCCGTGAGGCGGCGTACCGCGGCCTCGCCGATGGCACGGCCCGGCGCGACCAGGTCCGCGAAGTCCGCCATCGCCTCCGGCCGTTCCGTGGAGCGGCGGACGACCACCAGCGGGCGGCCCAGGACCGTGCACTCCTCCTGGATGCCGCCGGAGTCGGAGACCAGCAGCGCCGCGTGCCGGGCCAGGGCGAGGAACTCGCCGTAGCCGAGCGGGCGGGTGACGGTCAGGCCCGCCAGCAGGTGCTCCAGACCGGCGGCCTCGATGCGGGCCCGGGTGCGCGGGTGCAGCGGCAGCACGACGGGCCGGCCGCCGGTCACGAGCGCGGCGAGCTCGGTGAAGATGGCCCGCAGCGCGTCGGGGGAGTCGGTGTTCTCGGGGCGGTGGATCGTGGCCAGGACGTAGGAGTCGGCGGTCAGGCCGTGCAGCCGCAGCAGCTCCGCGCGCTCGGAGGCCGGCGGCAGCTGCCCGTGGACGGCCTCGACGACCGTGTTGCCGGTCACCGCGATGCGGGCGTCGTCGACGCCTTCGGCGAGGAGGTTCGCACGGTTGTCCTCGGTGGCCGCGCACAGCACGTCGGCGATGCGGTCGATGAGGACGCGGTTGTGCTCCTCGGGCATGTTGCGGTCGTGGCTGCGCAGGCCGGCCTCGACGTGCAGCAGCGGGATGCCGCGGGCGTTCGCGGCGAGCGCGCCGGCGAGGGCCGCGTTGGTGTCGCCCTGGACGACGACGGCGAGCGGCGGCTCGGCGGTGAAGAGGTCGTCCAGCTGGGCGAGGGCGCTGGAGATCTGCACGGCGCGCGGCCGGCCGCCGACCCCGGTCAGGAACGTCGGCTCGGGCAGGCCCAGCTCGGTCAGGAAGCGGCCGGACAGCTCCTCGTCGTAGTGCTGACCGGTGTGTACCAGGTGAGCGGCGGGGCCCAGGAGGCGTACGAGGTCGGTGAGCTTGACCAGCTCGGGGCGGGTGCCGAGGACGACGGCGACGCTACGGGCGGGCAGGGACTGCACGAGGTGACTCCTGGGGCCAGCGGGCTGTGACAGCTCACGACCTTGCGGTGCCTCGGTTGCACCCCTGGGGTGACTTCGGTTGCCGGACGGTTGCGAATCGCCCGAAGCGGGCCTAAAACCCCTGGAAGGGACTTTCGTCCTCCCCGTCCCCGGGACCTTCGTCCCCGCCGTCGGCCCGGTAGCGGTAGCCCAGGCCCCGTACGGCCTCCAGCGGGTCCGCGGCCTCGTCGCCCGCGGCCTGCCGCAGCTTGCGCCGCAGCCGCAGCACGGCGAACTTCACCCGCTCGCGGCCGGTGCCCTCGGGGTCGTCCCACACCCGGTCGAGCAGCTGGTCGGTGGTGATCACCCGGCCGCGGTTGCGGACGAGCACCTGCAGCAGCCGGTACTCGATGTCGCTGAGGCGGGCCTCGTGGCCCTGCCAGACCGCCGAGCGCCGCTCGGGCACGAGCCGCAGCCCGTCGTCGAAGGAGTCGCCGGCCCAGCGGGTGGGGGCGGTGCGGCGCAGCAGCGCCTCGACGCGGGCGAGCAGCTCGTCGTTGCCGAAGGGCTTGGGCAGGTAGTCGTCGGCGCCGGCGCGCAGGCCGCGGACCCGGTCGGTCTCGGCGCCGCGGGCGGTGAGCAGCAGGACGGGCAGGTCGCTGAGGTCGCGGGTGCGCTCCAGCACCTCCCAGCCGTCGAGCTGCGGCAGCCCGATGTCGAGGAGCATGAGGGCGGGGCGCTCGGCGAACAGCAGCCGCAGCCCGTCGCGGCCGTTCCCGGCGTGGGCGACCTCGTAGCCCGCTCGGGTGAGGAGGGTGCGCAGGGCGAGGGCGAGGTCGGGGTCGTCCTCGACGACGAGCACGCGGGTCATGGGCCCTCCTCCGTTCCCGGCGCGTCCGGCAGGCCCGGCGCCGGTGCGTCCGGCGGGCCCGCGACCGGCAGCCGGATCAGGAAGGAGGCGCCTCCGCCCGCGGCGTCGCCGACGGTGATCGTGCCGTCGTGCAACTGGACGATCGCGCGACTGATGGCGAGTCCGAGGCCGGTGCCGGGATAACCCCCCGTACGTGCGTTCGGGGCCCGCACGAAACCATTGAAGATCTCTTCGCGGAATTCCTCCGGGACGCCGATTCCGGTATCCGCGACTTCGATCTCCCAGAACTCACCGCGCGGTGCCGCCGTGACCGAGATCCGGCCACCCGCGGGGGTGTATTTCGCGGCATTCTCCAGAAGATTGGCCAGGACGTTCTGCAACCGGTGCCGGTCGCCTCTCAGGACGGGCCCCGCGGTGCACTCCAGAACGGTGAACAATCCCGCTTCCTGTGCCGCGCCCATCCGGTCGAGGACGGCGTCCAGCAGCATCCGGTCCACCTCCACGGGGCCGAATTCCGGCTCCAGGCCCGCGGTGGCCCGCATCCGGGTGGTCAGCAGCAGGTCGGAGATCACCCGCTGCATGCGGTCGGCGTTGCGCCGGACGGCCTCCAGGAAGGAGGCCTGCTCGTGGGTGAGGGCGCCGAAGGCGGGGTCGGTGAGCAGCTCGCAGAAGCTGATGATGGAGGTGAGGGGCGTGCGCAGCTCGTGGGAGGCGGCGGCGGTGAAGGCGTTGCGCTGCCGGGCGAGCTCGGTCAGTGCCACGTTGTCCCGCTCCAGGTCCCGCTCGCGCCGCTTGCGCTCGGTGATGTCGTCGTAGGTCCACAGGGCGCCCAGGTAGGCGCCCTCGTGGCGCAGCGGTTCGATCGCACGGCGGAGGGTGCGGCCGTCGGGGAGGGGGATCTCGGCCGTCCGGTGGACGTGGCGGCCGCCCGGGGCGCCGCCGGGGGCGAGTCCGGTGCGGCCGTCCAGGTCGAACATGCGGTGGAACCTCCGGTTGGCCGCGAGCACCCCTCCGTCCGGGCCCTGCACGGCGGCGCCCGAGGGCAGGGCCTCCAGGAGCGCGTCCAGCAGCGCCTGCGCCCGGACCCGGTCCCGGCTCTCGCCCCGGTCTTCGCCCCGGCTCCCGCCTGCGTCCTCGTCCTCGGACGGCATCCCGCTCACCCGGCTCCGGCTCTTTCCCGTCAGGACTCCCGTAAGGGACATTCCGGGAAAACCGTATGGCATGACCGCAGGGTGCGCCCATGCGGCGGGAGGCGACGCGAGGGCCGCCGCGACGCCTGCCGCCCGCTCCGTCGTACCCCCTCCGTAGACTGGTCCGCGTGAGCGAGCGCCCCCTGAACGACGACAACGGCAGCACCGGCCCCGAGGGCGAGGACCGTTTCGCGGAAATCGTCGATGCCGAGACCGAACGCGACCCCGACCTCGCCGTCATCGAGGCCGGCAGCCGGACCCTGCGCACCCAGGCCGGGCCGCCGCAGGGCGACATCCCGGCCCGCCCCGAGGACCCGGAGACCGACCGGGCGCTGCGCGAGGTCGAGGCCGAGCTGGCCGGCCGCTGGGGCGAGACCAAGCTCGACCCCTCGCTGGTGCGCATCGAGGCCCTGATGGACATCCTGGGCCAGCCGCAGCGCGCCTACCCCGCGATCCACATCACGGGCACCAACGGCAAGACCAGTACCGCCCGCATGATCGAGTCGCTGCTGGGCGCCTTCGACCTGCGCACCGGGCGCTACACCAGCCCCCACGTCCAGTCGATCACCGAGCGCATCAGCCTCGACGGCGCCCCGATCCAGGCCGAGCGCTTCATCGAGACGTACCGCGACATCCAGCCGTACGTCGAGATGGTCGACGACCGCGAGGAACACCGCCTCTCCTTCTTCGAGGTCATGACGGCCATGGCCTACGCCGCCTTCGCCGACGCCCCGGTCGACGTGGCCGTCGTCGAGGTCGGCATGGGCGGCACCTGGGACGCCACCAACGTCATCGACGCCGGCGTCGCCGTCGTCACCCCCATCTCCCTCGACCACACCGACCGCCTCGGCGCGACCCCCGGCGACATCGCCGGCGAGAAGGGCGGGATCGTCAAGCAGGACGCCACCGTCGTCCTCGCCCAGCAGCCGGTCGACGCGGCCCAGGTGCTGCTCAAGCGCTCGGTCGAGGTCGACGCCACCGTCGCCCGCGAGGGCATGGAGTTCGGCGTCGTCTCCCGCGAGGTAGCCGTCGGCGGCCAGCTGCTGACGCTGCGCGGCCTGGGCGGCGAGTACCCCGAGATCTTCCTGCCGCTCTACGGCGCCCACCAGGCGCACAACGCCGCGGTCGCCCTGGCCGCCGTCGAGGCGTTCTTCGGGATCGGCTCGCAGCACGCCCGCACGCTCGACGTCGACACCGTCCGCCGCGCCTTCGCCCAGGTCTCCTCCCCGGGCCGGCTGGAGGTCGTGCGCCGCAGCCCCACCGTCGTGCTGGACGCCGCGCACAACCCGGCCGGCGCGCAGGTCACGGCCGAGGCCGTCACCGAGGCGTTCGGCTTCAGCCGCCTCATCGGCGTCGTCGGCGCCAGCGCCGACAAGGACGTCCGCGGCCTGCTGGAGGCCTTCGAGCCGGTCTTCGCCGAGGTCGTGGTCACCCGCAACTCCACCCCGCGCTCCATGGACCCCGACGAGCTCGCGGCCATCGCCGTCGAGGTCTTCGGCGCCGAGCGCGTGCAGGTCGAGCCCCGCCTGGACGACGCCCTGGAGGCCGCGATCACCCTCGCGGAGGAGGAGGCCGAGTTCTCCGGCGCGGGCGTCCTCGTGACCGGCTCGGTGATCACGGTCGGCGAGGCCCGGCTGCTCCTCGGAAAGGGCTGATCATGCGAATGCTGTGCGCGAGCACTCTGATCGGTGAATTCTTCGTCATCGGGTTCGCCGGACTGGTGGCCATGCAGACCTCCGACCTCTCGGCGGGCACCGTATGGGCCGTCAGCGGCACGGCGATGGCGGTCAGCGTGCTGCTGTGCGGCATGCTCACCCGGCCCGGCGGCGTCCAGCTGGGCTGGCTGCTGCAGATCGGCCTGGTCCTGAGCGGTTTCATCGTCCCGATGATGTTCATCCTCGGGGTGGTCTTCGGCGGTCTGTGGTGGGCCTCGGTCCACTTCGGCCGGAAGATCGACGAGGCGAAGGCCCGCTTCGCGGCCGCGGCCGCGGAGGCCGAAGCCGCGTAGCTGCGGGCTCCGCATGTGGGGATTCCCCCGGTGCCGGCCGGGGGAGGGTACCGGGCGTCACCGGCGCCCCTGTAGCCTCTGCGGCACCACACCCTGCCCCTGCAAGGAGCCGCAGTATGAGCCAGCGCACCCTCGTCCTCCTCAAGCCCGACGCCGTCCGCCGTGGTCTGATCGGCGAGATCGTGGGCCGCATCGAGCGCAAGGCGAACTGGACGATCGCTGCTCTGGAGCTGCGCACCCTCGACCGGGCCACCCTTGCGCAGCACTACGCCGAGCACGAGGGCCGGGACTTCTACGAGCCGCTGATGGGCTTCATGTCCTCCGGCCCTGTCGTCGCCCTGGTCGTCGAGGGCGAGCGCGTCATCGAGGGCGTGCGCGCCCTGGCCGGCCCCACCGACCCCATTTCGGCCGCCCCGGGGTCCATCCGTGGTGACTTCGGCACCATCACGCGCGAGAACCTCATCCACGCCTCGGACTCCGAGGACTCGGCCCAGCGGGAAATCAAGATTTTCTTTCCCGGCCTCGCCTGATAGCTCTTCAGGCCCGGAGCCTTTCCGATCAGGGGCGACCGATTTAATTTCGGTCGCCCCTGGCATATGCGCGGCGAACGAGGGAACCTCTCACTCCGACACGACGTCACCATTACTAGGGGAGGCTCGACTTCCGCCGACAATGGCGGAGGAACCCTCGCACCGCGTTCGACCGGTCGAGACTACGATGAGAGCTTCCGCGCCCGCGGCGCACCGCACCGCAGCAGCACACCCTGCCGACCTCAAGTAAGCACTCGCTCCAGCTGGGAAGGCCAGACGTATCCTCATGGGGAACAACATGTCGTTCATCGGCCGTGACATGGCTGTCGACCTCGGGACCGCCAACACGCTGGTGTACGTCAGAGGCCGCGGAATCGTCCTCAACGAGCCATCCGTCGTCGCCATCAACACCAACACCGGCGGCATCCTCGCGGTGGGTGCCGAGGCGAAGAAGATGATCGGCCGCACCCCGGGCAACATCGTCGCGGTCCGGCCGCTGAAGGACGGCGTGATCGCCGACTTCGAGATCACCGAGCGCATGCTCCGCTACTTCATCCTCAAGATCCACAAGCGGCGCTGGATGGCCCGGCCCCGCGTCGTGGTCTGCGTGCCCTCGGGCATCACCGGCGTCGAGCGGCGCGCCGTCATCGAGGCCTCCACCCAGGCCGGCGCCCGCCAGGTGCACATCATCGAAGAGCCCATGGCCGCCGCGATCGGCTCCGGCCTGCCCGTCCACGAGGCCACCGGCAACATGGTCGTCGACATCGGCGGCGGCACCACCGAGGTCGCGGTCATCTCCCTCGGCGGCATCGTCACGGCCCAGTCCATCCGCGTCGCGGGGGACGAGCTCGACAACGCGATCATCCAGCACATCAAGAAGGAGTACAGCCTCCTCCTCGGTGAGCGCACCGCCGAGCAGATCAAGATCACCATCGGCTCGGCCTACGACCTGGAGCAGGACGAGCACACCGAGATCCGCGGCCGGGACCTGGTCAGCGGCCTGCCCAAGACCGTTGTGATCTCCGCCGGCGAGGTCCGCAAGGCCATCGAGGAGCCCGTCAACTCCATCGTCGACGCCGTGAAGACCACCCTCGACAAGTGCCCGCCCGAGCTCTCGGGTGACGTCATGGACCGCGGCATCGTTCTTACGGGCGGGGGCGCCCTGCTGCGCGGCCTCGACGAGCGGCTGCGCCGGGAGACCGGCATGCCGATCCACATCGCCGAGGACCCGCTGGACTCCGTCGCGCTGGGCTCCGGCAAGTGCGTCGAGGAGTTCGAGGCCCTCCAGCAGGTCCTCGACGCCCAGCCGCGCCGCTGACGCGCCCGCCCTCCGGGCGCGCCTTCCGGGGTGCCGTCGCGGGGCGCCGTTCCACCTGCCGGGGGACGCCGCCCCACCCCCTCGGCAGCGGCCGGCGCCGACGCCACCGGCGTACCGCCGTAGCCGGGAAACAACCTGATATACAGGCACAACGCTCCGGATGACCGGCCCGCCCCGCAGCCTGCCGGTCCTACGAGAAGGGCATGCCGCCGCACGTGAGGGACACACGAGAGAGCCGGCTGCTGCTGGTGCTGCTGGTCGCCATCGCCTTCGCACTGATCACGGTGGACATCCGTGGCGGTGAGCGGTCCCCGCTCGACGGCGTCCGGCACGCGGCAGCCTCCGTCTTCGGGCCCGTCGAGAAGGGCGTCGCCTCCGCGGTCGACCCCTTCGGCAACGCCGTGGCGGCCGTGCGTGACTCCGACGAGCGGCACAACCGCATCAGCGCCCTGGAACGCGAGAACACCAGCCTCAAGCAGCGCCTCGGCAGCGACGACCGCAACCGCGGCCGGGCCGCCGAGCTCGACGCCATGCTCAAGACCGCCGGCCGCGGCCAGTACGGCATCAAGGGCGCCCAGGTCATCGCCATAGGCGCGGCCCAGGGCTTCTCCTGGACCGTCACCATCGACGCCGGCAGCCGCGACGGCATCAAGCGCGACATGACCGTCCTCAACGGCGACGGCCTCGTCGGCCGCGTCACCACCGTCGTCCGCGACACCGCGACCGTCCTGCTCGCCAACGACCCCAAGTTCACCGTCGGAACCCGCATGGAGAAGAGCGGCGAGCTCGGCTTCGCCAACGGCCAGGGCGCCGGCGTCCTGCGGGTCGAACTGCTCAACGGCAAGGCGGCCGTCCGCCCCGGCGACCGCCTGGTCACCTTCGGCTCCAGCAAGGACAAGCCGTTCGTCCCCGGCGTCCCCGTCGGCGAGGTCACCCGCGTCGAACCCGCCGGCGGCAGCCTCACCCGCACCCTCCAGGTCCGTCCCTTCGTCGGCTACAGCAAGCTCGACATCGTCGGCGTCGTCGTCGAACCCCCGCGGACGGACCCCCGCGACACGGTGCTCCCGCCCAAACCGGAAGCGCCCAAGCCCACCCCCACCGTGACCGTCACGGTCACGCCCTCCGCGAGCGCCAAACCCGAGGACTGACGATGCGCCTCAACCGGATCCTGCTCTCGACCGCGCTCGTGGTGGTCGCCCTCGTCGTGCAGGTGACCGTCCTGGCACGGCTCCACCTGCCGGGAGCCGTGCCAGACCCCCTGCTCCTCGTCGTCGTCGGGCTCGCCCTCGTCCACGGCCACACCAACGGCGCCGTCATCGGCTTCTGCGCCGGCCTGCTGGCCGACATCGCCCCACCGGCCGACCACGCCACCGGGCGCTACGCCCTGGTCCTGTGCGTCATCGGCTACCTCGTCGGCCTCGCCCGGCCCGAGACGGGCAAGCTGCGCTCGGCCACCGTGCCCATGCTCGTCGTCGTCGCCGCGGCCGTCGGCTCCACCCTGCTCTACGCGGGCGTCGGCTCCCTCGTCGGCGACACCGCCGCCCGTAACGTCGGCCTCACCAGCCTCGTGTTCACCGCGGCCCTCTACGACCTGCTGCTCGCGCCCTTCGTCGTGCCGCTCGTCATGGCCATGGCCAGGCGCGTCCAGCCCGACCCGCTGTCCGCCGACGGCCCCAGCACGATGGGCGGCTCGCGCACGAACCGCGTCGGCGGCCAGCGCACGGGTCTGCGCCGGCCGAGCCGGTTCAAGGGGGTGAAGCGCCTGTGAGCAACCTTTCCGACAGCGGGGGCACCTCGCGGGTCGCCATCCGCCTCATCGTCATCCAGATCCTCGTCTTCTCCCTCCTGCTCACCCTCGCCGGCCGCCTCTGGTACCTCCAGATCCGCAACGGTGACGAGTACACCGCCGAAGCCGCCGACAACCACATCCAGCAGGTCGTCGCCCCGGCCACCCGCGGCTCGATACTGGACGCCCGCGGCGTCCCCCTCGCCGACAACGAGACCCGCCTCGTCGTCTCCGCGAGCCGCACCGACCTGATGAAGATGAAGGACAAGGGCAGGACCGTCCTCACCCGCCTCGCCGGAGTGCTCGGCATGAAGCCCGAGGACGTCGCCGCCAAGGTCCGGCTGTGCGACGCCAAGACGCCCAAGCCCTGCTGGGCCGGCTCGCCCTACCAGCCCATCCCCATCACCGACGAGGCCACCACCCAGCAGGCCCTGCAGATCCGCGAGCGCGCCGAGGACTTCCCCGGCATCACCGCCGAGCCCACCGCCGTCCGCCGCTACGCCGGCCCCGGCGGCTCCAACACCGCCCAGGTCCTCGGCTACCTCTCGCCCGTCACCGACGAAGAGATCATCAAGGCCAAGGCCGCCGGCCGCTCCCCGCTGCTCCGCTCCGACCAGGTCGGCCGCTCCGGCCTGGAGCGCCAGTACGACTCCCAGCTGCGCGGCAAGGCCGGCGTCACCCGCTACGAGGTCGACAACCTCGGCCGCGTCATCGGCAAGGCCAAGAGCGACAAGGCCGTCCCCGGCTCCAACGTCGTCACCAGCATCGACGCCCGCGTGCAGGCCATAGCGGAACGGGAGCTGGACCAGGCGATGAAGGACGCCCGCAAGGAGGTCGACCGCAACACCGGCACCAACTACAAGGCCGACGCCGGAGCCGTCGTCGTCATGGAGGCGAAGACCGGCCGCGTCGTGGCCATGGCCTCCAACCCCACCTACGACCCCAACGCCTGGGTCGGCGGCATCTCCGCCAAGGACTACCAGAACCTCACCGGCAAGGACTCCGGCTTCCCGCTGCTCAACCGGGCGATCCAGGGACAGGCCGCCCCCGGCTCGATCTTCAAGGTCGTCTCCGCGACCGCCGCCGTCAAGGCGGGCTACGCCTTCAACGACAACTACAACTGCTCCGCCTCGTACAGCATCGGCAACCAGGTCTTCAAGAACTTCGAGTCCAAGGGCTACGGCCCCATCAACCTCGGCCGGGCCCTGGAGGTCTCCTGCGACACCGTCTTCTACGACCTGGCCTACCGCCAGTGGCAGAAGGACGGCGGCAACAACCCCAAGCACCCGGCGGACTGGTTCTACAAGACCGCCCACGAGTTCGGCCTCGGCAAGGAGACAGGCATCGACCTCCCCAACGAGGTCACCGGCCGCATCCCCGACCGCGAGTGGAAGAAGCAGTACTGGGAGGCCAACAAGGACTCCTGGTGCAAGCAGGGCAAGACCGACGACAGCTACGCCGGGCAGATCGCCAAGGAGAACTGCGAGTCCGGCATGCGCATGCGCGCCGGTGACTCCGTCAACTACTCCATCGGCCAGGGCGACACCCTCGTCACCCCCCTCCAGATGGCCACCATCTACGCCGCCATCAGCAACGGCGGCACCCTGTGGAACCCCACCGTCGGCAAGGCCGTCATCAGCCCCGACGGCAGGACCGTCCGGGAGATCGCCCCGAAGTCGCACGGCAGGCTGCCGTTCGACGGCAGGACGCGCGACCAGATCGACGCCGCCCTCGCCGGCGTCGCCACCCAGGGCACCGCCGCCTGGCGCTTCGAGGGGTGGCCGCAGAAGGAGATCCCGATGCACGCCAAGACCGGCACCGCCGAGGTCTACGGCAAGCAGACGACCTCCTGGTTCGCCACCTACACCGGCGACTACGCCGTCGTCATGACGATCGCCCAGGGCGGCACCGGCTCCGGCGCCTCCGGCCCCGCCGTGCGCAACATCTACAACGCCCTCTACGGCGTCGACGAGAAGGGCAAGGTGGACGCCAGGAAGGCGCTCCTGCCGCACCCCCAGGCAGGACTGCCGAAGGTCGAGAAGGACGGCACCATCGAGGCCCAGCCCATCGAGCCGCCCCCGCCCAGCCCGTCGGCCCGGAAGGAGGAGGAGAAGGACACGTGACCGCCACCGACGGCTACCGCGCCCGCCGCTACAGCCCCGAGCGCTCCGCCTGGGGCCGCCTCACCGCCCGCGACTCCGTCCTCCGCCGCCTGGACTGGGTGATGGTCTGGGCCGCCCTCGCCCTCTCCGGCATCGGCACCCTGCTCGTCTACTCGGCCACCCGCAACCGCACCGAGCTCAACCAGGGCGACCCGTACTACTTCCTGCTCCGCAACATCCTCAACACCGGCATCGGGCTGGGCCTGGCCATCGGCGCCGTCTGGGTCGGCCACCGCGCCCTGCGCGGCGCCGTGCCCATCCTCTACGCCATCTCCGTCCTGCTCACCGTCGCCGTCCTCACCCCGCTGGGCGCCACCATCAACGGCGCCCGGTCCTGGATCCAGCTCGGCGGCGGCTTCTCCCTGCAGCCCTCCGAGTTCACCAAGATCACCATCGCGCTGGGGATGGCGATGCTGCTCGCCGGCAAGGTCGACGCGGGGGAGCGGCTCCACCCCGACCACCGCACCGTCGTCGAGGCCCTCGGCCTCGCCGCCCTGCCCATCGTCATCATCCTGCTGATGCCCGACCTCGGCTCGGTGATGGTCCTCGTCGTCATCGTCCTCGCCGTGCTCCTGGCCTCCGGCGCCTCCAACCGCTGGATCGCCGGGCTGATCGGCACCGGCGTCCTGGGCTGCGTCCTCATCTGGCAGCTCGGCGTCCTCGACGCGTACCAGATCAACCGCTTCGCCGCCTTCGCCAACCCCGCACTCGACCCCTCCGGAGTCGGCTACAACACCAACCAGGCCCGCATCGCCATCGGCTCCGGCGGCCTCCTCGGCTCCGGCCTCTTCCGCGGCTCCCAGACCACCGGGCAGTTCGTGCCCGAGCAGCAGACCGACTTCATCTTCACCGTCGCCGGCGAGGAGCTCGGCTTCGTCGGCGCCGGCGCGATCATCTTCCTCGTCGGCGTCGTCATCTGGCGCGCCTGCCGCATCGCCCGCGAGACCACCGAGCTCTACGGGGCGATCGTGGCGGCCGGAATCATCGCCTGGTTCGCCTTCCAGTCCTTCGAGAACATCGGGATGACGCTCGGGATCATGCCGGTGACGGGCCTGCCGCTGCCCTTCGTCTCCTACGGGGGGTCCTCGATGTTCGCGGCGTGGATCGCGATCGGGCTCCTGCAGTCGATCAAGGTGCAACGGCCGGTGTCGGCGTAAACAGGGCTGCCCTCCGGGGCGGGCGCGCACTAGATTCGACACCATGGCGGACACTCTGCGCGAGATCGAGCGGAAGTACGAAGCCGGTGGCCCCGCGGCGGCGGCCTCGCTGCCCGACCTGAGCCGTGTCGCGGGCGTCGCGACCGTCACCGACGAAGGCACGCACAAACTCGACGCCGTCTACTACGACACCGCGGACCGGCGCCTCGCCGCGGCCGGCATCACCCTGCGCCGCCGCACCGGCGGCTCCGATGAGGGCTGGCATCTCAAGCTGCCCGTCGCTCCCGGGGTGCGGGACGAGATCCGGGCGCCCCTCTCGCCGGACGTGCCGCGCGCCCTCGCCTCCCTCGTCCGGGCCCGCGTCCGGCGCGCCGGGCTCGTCCCCCTCGTCCGCATCCGCTCGCGCCGCGAGGTCAGCCGGCTGCTGGACCCGCAGGGCACGCTCCTCGCCGAGGCCAGCGCGGACCGGGTCCGGGCCGACCGGATCGGCGACGGCGGCCGCAGCGCCCGCTGGACCGAGTTCGAGGTCGAGCTCGCCGGCGACACCGACCCCGCCTTCCTCGACACCGTCGAGGAGCGCCTCCTGGAGGAGGGCCTGCGCCCCTCCGGCGCGCCGTCGAAGCTGGCCAGGGCGCTGCAGGAGACGGGGGACGGGAAGAAGGCGGGGGAGAGGGCGGGGGAGAAGGACGCGAAGAAGCCCGGCAAGAAGGGCGACCGGGGGGCCGCCACCGCCGGGGACCACGTCCTCGCCTACGTCCGCCGCCAGACCGACGCCCTCCTCGCCTACGACACCGCCGTCCGCCGCGACACCGAGGACTCCGTCCACCAGATGCGCGTCGCCACCCGCCGGCTGCGCAGCGCCTTCCGCACGTACCGCGACGTCCTGGACCGCGAGGTCACCGACCCGCTCGGGGCGGAGCTGAAGTGGCTCGCCGAGGAGCTCGGCGCCGACCGGGACCGCGAGGTCGTCGCCGAGCGGCTGAAGGAGGCCCTCGGCGCGCTGCCGGGCACGCTCGTCCTCGGGCCCGTCCGCGCCCGGCTGCGGATCTACGCCGCAGGACGCGCCCAGAGCACGCGCAAGCGCCTCGCCGCCCTCCTCGACAGCGACCGCTACCTCACCCTCCTCGACGCGCTCGACGCCCTCCTCGCCGGCCCGCCCCTGCTCCGGGCCGCCGCGCTCCCCGCGCCGGGGGTCCTGGCCGGGGCCGTGCTGCACGACTACGAGCGCCTGGCCGGCCGCGTCGAGCACGCCCTCGCCACGGGCCGCGGCCCGGAGCGGGACACCGCCCTCCACGACGCCCGCAAGGCCGCCAAGCGGGCCCGCTACGCCGCCGAGGCCGCGGTGCCCGCGCTGGGCAAGCCGGCCAAGCGCTTCACGCGCCGCATGAAGGACGTCCAGTCGCTCCTCGGCGACCACCAGGACAGCGTCATGACCCGTACGGTCCTGCGCACCCTGGCGGCCGAGGCCCACGCGGCGGGGGAGAGCACGTTCACCCTGGGACTGCTGTACGGCCGGGAGGAGCGGCAGGCGGCGAAGGACGAGCGGGAGCTGCCGGAGGTGTGGGCGAAGGCGTCCCGCAAGCGGTACCGGGCGGATCTGGGGGCGTGAACCGGGGGCGGCCGCTCCCCGAATCCGCGGGGGTCGTCAAGATCGCGTGCAAGGGTCGATTCCCGGCACGTTACGCTTGAGAGTCGCCCCTTGCCAGCTCACGAAGGTCCCCCCAGATGACTGCCGAATCGGTCTTCCCACAGCTCGAGGCCCTGCTCCCGCATGTGCAGAAGCCCATCCAGTACGTCGGTGGAGAGCTCAACTCCACGGTCAAGCCGTGGGAGAGCGCGGACGTCCGCTGGTGCCTGATGTACCCGGACGCCTACGAGGTCGGTCTGCCCAACCAGGGCGTCATGATCCTTTACGAGGTCCTCAACGAGCGTGAGGGCGTCCTCGCCGAGCGCACGTACAGCGTGTGGCCGGACCTCGAGGAGCTCATGCGCGAGCACAAGGTGCCGCAGTTCACCGTGGACAGCCACCGGCCGGTCAAGGCGTTCGACGTCTTCGGCCTGAGCTTCTCCACCGAGCTCGGCTACACCAACATGCTCACCGCACTCGACCTGGCCGGCATCCCGCTGGAGTCCAAGGACCGCACGATCGACGACCCGATCGTGCTCGCGGGCGGTCACGCCGCGTTCAACCCCGAGCCGATCGCGGACTTCATCGACTGCGCGGTCATCGGCGACGGCGAGCAGGCCGTCCTGGAGATGACCGAGATCATCCGGGCCTGGAAGGCCGAGGGCCGCCCCGGCGGCCGCGAGGAGGTGCTGTTCCGCCTCGCGAGGACGGGCGGGGTGTACGTCCCGGCGTTCTACGACGTCGAGTACCTGCCGGACGGCCGCATCGGCCGCGTCGTGCCCAGCAAGTCCGGCGTGCCGTGGCGCGTGTCCAAGCACACCGTCATGGACCTGGACGAGTGGCCGTACCCGAAGCAGCCGCTCGTGCCGCTCGCGGAGACGGTGCACGAGCGCATGTCCGTCGAGATCTTCCGCGGCTGCACCCGCGGCTGCCGCTTCTGCCAGGCCGGCATGATCACGCGCCCCGTGCGGGAGCGGAGCATCACCGGCATCGGCGAGATGGTGGAGAAGGGCCTCAAGGCGACGGGCTTCGAGGAGGTCGGCCTCCTGTCGCTGTCCTCCGCCGACCACACCGAGATCGGTGACATCGCGAAGGGCCTGGCGGACCGGTACGAGGAGGACAAGATCGGTCTGTCCCTCCCCTCCACCCGCGTGGACGCCTTCAACGTCGACCTCGCCAACGAGCTGACCCGCAACGGCCGCCGCTCCGGTCTGACGTTCGCCCCCGAGGGCGGCTCCGAGCGCATGCGCAAGGTCATCAACAAGATGGTCTCGGAAGAGGACCTGATCCGCACCGTCGCCACGGCGTACGGCAACGGCTGGCGCCAGGTGAAGCTGTACTTCATGTGCGGCCTGCCGACCGAGACCGACGAGGACGTGCTCCAGATCGGTGACATGGCGGTCAACGTGATCGCCAAGGGCCGCGAGGTCTCCGGCTCCAACGACATCCGCTGCACCGTCTCCATCGGCGGCTTCGTGCCCAAGCCGCACACCCCGTTCCAGTGGGCCCCGCAGCTCTCCGCGGAGGAGACGGATGCCCGCCTGGAGAAGCTGCGCGACAAGATCCGCGGCGACAAGAAGTACGGCCGTTCGATCGGCTTCCGCTACCACGACGGCAAGCCCGGCATCATCGAGGGCCTGCTCTCGCGCGGTGACCGGCGCGTCGGCGCGGTCATCCGTGCGGTCTACGAGGACGGCGGCCGCTTCGACGGCTGGCGCGAGCACTTCTCGTACGACCGCTGGATGAAGTGCGCCGAGCGGACGCTGCCCGAGCAGGGCGTCGACGTCGCCTGGTACACGACGCGCGAGCGCACCTACGAGGAGGTCCTGCCCTGGGACCACCTGGACTCCGGTCTCGACAAGGACTGGCTCTGGGAGGACTGGCAGGACGCGCTCGACGAGACCGAGGTCGAGGACTGCCGCTGGACGCCGTGCTTCGACTGCGGCGTGTGCCCGCAGATGGACACGTCGATCCAGATCGGCCCGACGGGCAAGAAGCTGCTTCCGCTCTCCGTCGTCAAGTAAGGAAGTTTGTTCGAGCGGGGGCCCTGCCGGGTTGGCAGGGCCCCCGCTGCACGTACTCTAGGTAGCAGTACGACCGCACTCACGAAGGAATCAGACCACTGGGCAAGCGACAGCCCGAAGGCCCCCCGCCCGCTCCTGCGGTGCAGCGCATTCGCCTGCGCTACACCAAGCGCGGCCGCCTCCGGTTCACCAGCCACCGTGACTTCCAGCGCGCCTTCGAGCGCGCCCTGCGGCGCGCCGAGGTGCCCATGGCGTACTCGGCGGGCTTCACCCCGCACCCCAAGGTGTCGTACGCCAATGCCGCACCCACCGGCACGGGCAGTGAGGCCGAGTACCTGGAGATCCAGCTCGCCGAGGTCCGCGAGGTGGAGCAGCTGCGCAAGCTGCTCGACGAGTCGCTGCCGGACGGGCTGGACATCACGGACGCCGTGGAGGCCCGCACGTCCTCCTTCGCCGACCGGCTGGAGGCCTCCGTCTGGGAGCTGCGGCTGGACGGCGTCGAGGCCGGGGACGCCGAGCGGGCCGTGGCGGCGTTCATGGCGGCCGAGCAGGTGGACGTCCAGCGCCGCACCAAAAACGGGTTGCGGACCTTCGACGCCCGTGGTGCCGTGATCCGGCTCGAAGCGCGGGACGCCGCGGCCGATAGGCCCGGCGACGGTCCCTGTGCGATACTGCGGCTGGTTGTTCGGCACGCCACACCCGCCGTTCGACCCGACGACGTCCTGTCCGGTCTCCGCGCTACGGCCGACCTGGCGCCGCCGGTCCCCGCTGCGGTGACCAGGCTGGCGCAGGGGCTGCTCGATGAGGAGTCCGGCACGGTGACCGACCCGCTCGCGCTTGACCGCGAAGCCGCCCCGGCCTTCCCCACCACGGCCGCCGGGCCGAGCCCCGCAGGCGATGCGCAGGTGCCGGAAGGTTCCGCGTAAGGACGGCCGTCGAAGCGCCGCCGGACACCAGGGAGCCACCCGGTGCGGCAGGCGCACTGACCAGGAGACTTTCGCCGGTGCCGATGAGCATCGGACCCGGCGAGCGAGACGACAGCTCCCGTGCGGCGACCGCGCCCCGGACGGCGGTACCGCGCACATCACGCGGGCCGGCGGGCCGGAACCGGCGCGGCGCCCGGGAGCGTGACGGGAGAACCGCCCGCATGCTCGAATCCATTGAGCCCACCGAGCCCGGCTCCGCCGGGACCGAGGACAACAACAGCCCCAGCGACACGCTGCCGGCACGTCGCCGCCGCCG
>NZ_JBAMDC010000319.1:0-7571 GCF_036961605.1 Streptomyces sp. KLMMK | reverse complement strand
GCCGGGCGAGGCCGACGACGCGGCGGCCACCGGGGCCTTCTCCCCGCCGTCCGCGCTCGCTTCCCACAGCAGCCAGCCCGCGAAGCCGGCCGGCACCAGGGCCGCCACCGCGACGACGACGGGCCTACGGATGCCGCCCGGACGGCGGGTCACACGGGGAAAGCTGCCTTTGGACACCCGGCGATGCTACGCCGCCGCCCCGCCGCGCAGGGGGCCTACGCCGCAACCGGTCCGCGCCGCAGCACCCGCAGCGAACGCGTCACCGACACTTCGGTGAACTCCCCGGACTCCAGTGCCCTGCGGTACACGCGGTACGGCGCCTGCCCGCCGTCCGCCGGGTCGGGGAAGACGTCGTGGATGACGAGCAGGCCGCCCGGGGCGAGGTGCGGCACCCAGCCCTCGTAGTCCGCCGTGGCGTGCTCGTCGGTGTGCCCGCCGTCGATGAACACCAGCCCCAGCGGCGCCGCCCAGAGCGAGGCCGCCAGCGGCGACCGCCCCACGATCGCCACCACGTGCTCCTCCAGCCCCGCCTGATGCAGCGTGCGCCGGAACGCCGGCAGCGTGTCCATCCGCCCCACGGCCTCGTCGACGAGCGACGCGTCGTGGTACTCCCAGCCCGGCTGCTGCTCCTCGCTGCCCCGGTGGTGGTCCACCGTCACGGCCGTGACCCCCGCCTCGCGCGCGGCCGCGGCCAGCAGGACCGTCGACCGGCCGCAGTACGTGCCCACTTCGAGCAGCGGCAGCGCGAGCCGCGCGGCCTCCTCGGCGGCGGCGTGGAGCGCGAGCCCCTCGTCGAGCGGCATGAACCCCTTGGCCGCCTCGAAGGCGGCGAGGATCTCGGGCTTGGGGGGCATGGTGTCGTCCTCCTGGGGTACGCGGTGGTCGGCTCATTGTCCTCACGGGCCGCCGTGCGCGGTGCGCGAGGGGTCGATACGGTGGGGAAGCGCGTCCACGGGACGCAGGGGGAAGCCACTGCTGAAGCTCCCGGAAGGGGCGGAAGATGTCCTTCGCCGTATCGCTGCTGGCCGCTTCGATGGCCGTCGTGTCCCCCATGAGCGGGGCCCACTGCCAAGGGGCGCGCGTGAGCGCCGTCTTCGCGGAGCCCACGGCCGACGTGCTGCGCGCCGTGACGTTCGACAACGCGGCGGTCCCGCCGGGCGCCCGCGTCTCCGTCGCCGAGCGGACCGGCGACCGCGGCACGGCCGTCCAGCTGCGCCTGCGCGGCGTCCAGCCGGGCCGTACGTTCGGCGCCCACGTCCACACGAAGCCGTGCGGCACCCGGCCCGACCACTCCGGCCCGCACTACCAGCACGTCAAGGACCCGAAGCAGCCCTCGGTCGACCCCCGGTACGCCAACCCGCGCAACGAGGTCTGGCTCGACCTGACCACCGACCGGCGGGGCGACGGCACGTCCTCCGCGTCGGTCGCCTGGCGCTTCCGCGCGGGCGAGGCCCGCTCCGTCGTCATCCACGAACACGCCACCGAGACGGGTCCGGGCCGGGCGGGCATGGCGGGCGCACGGCTGGCGTGCGTCAACGTGCCCTTCGAGTGAGCGTCGATCGAGCGGGCGTCGAACAATAGGGCGAGGCACTCGCAAGGGTGGTCGTGCGCGCTGCGGGCCCCGGGCACGGGCCCCGGCGCCATAGCCTGCTGCCGCCATGAACGATTTCGTTGACGAAGCACGCTCACGCGTCGCACACCTGCTCCGGATGGCCAACACCACGGACGACCGGGTCAGGGCACGGATCATCGAGTACGCGGACACCACCCCGGAGCCGCCTGTCATGAGCCGGGCCGGGATCGTCACGACCGGATGCGCGCAGTGTCTGAGGACCGCGTGGAGGCAGCAGGACGCGGAGGGCCCCGTGTGGGTCTGCGCGTCGTGCGGCCATGTCGAAGGAGTGACCGTGAACTGCCCCCACTGCAAGGTGGCCATGACCCCGCCGCCGCTCGGCGCCCCCGACCGGTGGCAGTGCCCGCGGTGCCCGCGGGTCGCGGCCACGGGTGAGAGTGCGCAGGACATCGAGGAGCGGGAGCGGCAACGGCTGGCGGCTGTTGCCGCGCTGGAGGAGGCGATGGCCCTGCGGGCCGGCGAGTGAGTGGTGTGCTCAGTGCGGCGCGCCGCCGGGGGTGCTCCGCCGGTGCGTTCTTCGGCTGCGGGCCGTCCGTGGCTGGTCGCGCAGTTCCCCGCGCCCCTTACAGGGCGCAACTCCCCGCGCCCTGTAAGGGGCGCGGTTGTGCCGAGCCGTCGCTGCGGCCGGCAATTTCTTCCGCCGCAGCGGCGAGCAACCACCACGTGCCCGACCGGCGGTGCCGAACCGGGCCCGAGCCCGGTGCAGGACCGCCGCGCGGACTACCGCAGGTGCGCCGTGTCGTTCAGCAGGCGCAGTGAGGCGTTGCCGTCCGCGTAGTACGCCACCGCCGACAGCGACGCCGCCGACAGTTCCATGCGGAACAGGGACTCCGGCGGGGCGCCGAGGGCCAGCCGGACGAGGGTCTTGACCGGGGTCACGTGGGTGACCAGCAGGACCGTGCGGCCCGCATACCGGGCGAGGAGCTTGTCGCGCGTGACCGCCGTGCGGCGGGCGACCGCCGCGAAGCTCTCGCCGCCGCCGGTCGGGGCCGCCTTGGAGGAGGCGAGCCAGGCGTCGAGGTCGGCGGGGTGGCGCTCGCGGACCTCCGCGAACGTCAGGCCCTCCCAGGCCCCGAAGTCGGCCTCGCGCAGCCCCTCCTCGACGCGCACCTCCAGGCCCAGGCGCGCGGCCGCGGCGGCCGCGGTCTCGCGGCAGCGCCGCATGGGCGAGGAGACGATCGCCTGGATCGTGCCGCGCGCGGCGAGCGCCGCGGCCGTGTGCTCGGCCTGGCGAAGGCCTACGGGGGAGAGCTCCGGGTCGCTGCCGCCACTGCCGGAGAATCGCTTCTGCGGAGTGAGGGCGGTCTCGCCGTGCCGCAGCAGCACGAAGGTGGTCGGCGCTCCGAGGTCGGCGGGGGCGGCCCAGCCGACGGGAGCGGCCTTGGGCTCCTCCAGCGGCTCCGCCACGGGCTCCGCCGCACGCGGGGCCGTGCGCGCGGCCGTGCGCTCCGCGAACGCCGCCGCGGAGGCGCCCGCGTCCCATTGACGGCCCGCCTTGCCGGCGTCCATGGCCTCGTTGGCGAGCCGGTCCGCGTGCTTGTTCCGCTCGCGCGGGATCCACTCGTACGCGACCTGCCCCGCGGGGAAGAGCGCGCGCGCCCGGGCGGCGAGCGGCCGCATGTCCGGGTGCTTGATCTTCCAGCGGCCCGACATCTGCTCCACGACGAGCTTGGAGTCCATCCGGACCAGGACCCCGGCACCGGGGTCGAGGGCCTTCGCGGCCTCCAGGCCGGCGATGAGCCCCCGGTACTCGGCGACGTTGTTCGTGGCCGTGCCGATGTACTCGGCGGCCTCGGCGAGCGCTTCGCCGGTCGCCGCGTCCAGCACGACGGCGCCGTAGCCGGCGGGGCCCGGGTTGCCCCGGGAACCGCCGTCCGCCTCGACGATGAAGCGAGGGGCCACGGGGCTTACAGGCCGGACTCGGAGGTGCGGACCAGGATGCGGCTGCAGTTCTCGCAGCGGACGACCTGGTCCGGCGCGGCGGCGCGGACCTCGTTGAGCTCGGTGATGTCCAGCTCCAGGCGGCAGCCCTCGCAGCGGCGCTGGTTCAGGCGCGCCGCGCCGATGCCGCCCTGCTTCTCCCGCAGCCGGTCGTAGAGCTTGAGCAGGTCGGCCGGGACGGAGCCGGAGACGATCTCGCGCTCCTTGGTGACCGAGGCGGCCTCGGCGTCGATCCCGGCGACGGCGGCGTCGCGGCGCGCGACGGCGTCGTTGACCTTGGCCTGGACGGACTCGACGCGGCCGGTCAGCTCGGTGACCCGCTCCTGCGCGGACTCGCGGCGCTCCATGACCTCGAGGACGACGTCCTCCAGGTCGCCCTGGCGCTTGGCGAGCGAGGCCACCTCGCGCTGCAGGTTCTCCAGGTCCTTGGCGGACATGCCGACGCCGGTGTCCAGGCGCTGCTGGTCACGGGCGGCGCGCTGGCGGACCTGGTCGACGTCCTGCTCGGCCTTGGTCTGCTCGCGGGCGGTGTCGCTCTCCTCGGTCTGCGCGGCGACGAGGAGGTCGCGGTGCTGGGTGAGGTCGGCCTCCAGGGAGGCGATCTCGGCGTGCTCGGGCAGGGTCGTGCGCTTGTGGGCGAGCTGACCGAGGCGGGTGTCCAGCGCCTGGAGGTCGAGGAGGCGGATCTGGTCGGCGGGCGCGGCGTTCAGTTGGGGGCTCCTGTTAGTGGTTGTGTGTGGTGGACGCCGCGTGGGCGGTCCAGGGGTCGGTGACGATCTTCGAGACGTGGATGCGCAGGCCCCAGCCGTGCCGGTCGGAGATCTCGTCCAGCTGGGCGGCCGCCTGCTCGGCCCAGGGCCACTCGGTGGCCCAGTGCGCCGCGTCGACCAGCGCCAGCGGGCTGTGCTGCTGGGCCTCGGACGCGGGGTGGTGGCGCAGGTCGGCGGTGACGTAGGCGTCCACACCGGCGGCCCGCACCGCGTCGAAGAGGGAGTCGCCGGAGCCGCCGCAGACCGCGACGGTGCGGATGGTGCGCGCGGGGTCGCCGGCGACCCGGACGCCCTGGGCCGTGGCGGGCAGCCGCTTGGCGGCGTGCTCGGCGAAGGCGGCCAGGTCCATGGGCGGGTCGAGCTCGCAGACGCGGCCGAGGCCGCGGCGGCCCGAGGGGTCGTCCGGGTCGGGCACGAGCGGGCCGGTGACGCGCAGGTCGAGCGCGCCGGCGAGGGCGTCGGAGACGCCGGGGTCGGCGCGGTCGGCGTTGGTGTGCGCGACGTGCAGGGCGATGTCGTTCTTGATCAGCGTGTGCACGGCCCGGCCCTTGAAGGTCGAGGCCGCGACGGTGGTCGTGCCGCGCAGGTAGAGCGGGTGGTGCGTGACCAGCAGGCCGGCGCCGAGCTGCACGGCCTCCTCGACGACCTCCTGGACGGGGTCGACCGCGAACAGGACCCGGGTGACCGGGGCGCCGGGGTCGCCGCAGACCGTGCCGACGGCATCCCACTGCTCGGCCCGCTCGGGGGGCCAGAGGGCGTCGAGGGCGGCGATGACTTCAGACAGTGCGGGCACGGAGGAAAGGCTACCTGTCCGCCGTGCCCGCGCGGCCATCGCTCAGCGCATGGCCATGCCGGGGGTTGCGGGGCGGGGTCCCGGCCGGGATGCCGGCCGGGGTGCCCGCGGCGCCACCGGGCTACTTCACGAGGAAGCCGCGGAGGTCGTCGAGGACGCTGTTGGCGGCGGTGACGCCCAGGCCCAGGTACCAGGTCTCGTCCTTGACGTCCTTGGCCCGGTCCTCCTTGACCGCCTTCAGGCTCTTCCACAGCGGGTTGCCCTCGGCGGCCTCGCGCTTGGTCTTGTCCGGGGCGCCGTAGACGCCGGTGAAGATCCAGTCGCCGTCGGCCTGGTCGATCTGCTCCGGGGAGATCTCCACGGCGAGCTTGTCGGCCTGCTGGTTCTTCGGGCGCGGCAGGCCGGCGTCCTTGAGGATCGTGCCGATGAAGGACTGCCCGGCGTACAGGCGGGTGAACTGCGGCAGGTAGCGGACCATCGAGATGGTGGGCTTGTTCTCGCCGAGGTCCTCGCCCAGCTTCTTCGCCTTGGCCGCGTACGCGTCGAGGTTCTTCTTCGCCTCGGCGGTCTTGTCGAGCGCGGCCGCGTTGAGGAGGTAGTTCTCCTTCCACGTGAAGCCCGGGCGGAGGGAGAAGACGGTCGGGGCGATCTTGGCGAGGTCCTTGTAGTTCTTCTCCGCGCGCAGCTTGCTGCCGAGGATCAGGTCCGGGTGGAGCTCGTTGATGGCCTCGAGGTTGAGGTTGTTGATCGTGCCGACGTTCTTCGGGTCGCCGGCGTCCTTCTTCAGGTACTCCGGGAGCTCCTGGCTGCCCTCGCTGGGGGCCCAGCCGACCGGCTGGAGGCCGAGCGAGACCACGTTGTCGAGCTCGCCGACGTCCAGGACGACGACGCGCTTCGGGCGCTCCTTGAGCTCCGTCCTGCCCAGCGCGTGCGTGATGGTGCGGGGGAACTGGCCGGGCGCGGCGTCCGTGCCCATCTTCGCGGTCTCCTCGGCTGCCTTGCCGAAGTCCTTGCCGCCCTGCGCCACGGACTTGGAGCCGCTGCCGCCGTCCTTGCCCGCGGCGTCCTTGCCGCCGTCCTCCGACGACCCGCAGGCCGCGAGGGAGAGCGCGGCGGCTACGGACAGGGCGACTGCGGCGGTGCCGCGGCGACGAAGGGACATCACGTACTCCATGTCGGTCCGGCCGGCCGTCGGGGCCGGCGGGTGGTCAAGGGGGCCTTTTCAGCCACCCCCCGCGACTACTTAGGCACGCCTTACCTTACGTGACGGTGCGACCGCGCGAAGCACAGCCTCCTCGAGCTCATCAGGCGAATCGGACAAGAGCCACCCTTACGCGTGAAGCGGGCCGACTCTCATTGTTCGGCTGGAAGTGCGATAACTACGTTCAGTGCCGGAGGTGACGTTTCTCATGACGGTCTGTGCCCCCCAGAGCACTCCACAGAGCACCCCGCGGAGTGGCTCGATGGACATGAGACGCGCGGCGTTCACGGTCACGGCGAACGGCTCGTACGCCGCCCGGCTGGCCCTCGACGGCGGCACGGGCGGCTGGTTCCCCGAGCGCTGGACGCTCGACGGCCCCGAGCCCTACGCCGTGCCGCTGCCCGGCAGCCAGCCCGAGGAGCCCGACAGCGAAGTGCAGCCGCTCGCCGACGGGCGGGTCCTCATCCGCCGCCGCGTCGCCGAGCGGCACACCCTCTCGCTGCTCTATCCCACCGGCCCCGGCACCGGGGAGCTGGCCGTCGGCGCCGTCGAGTGCGCCCGGCTGACCCTGCTGCCCCCCGCGCCGGGCGGCGCCGCCGTCTACGGGCTCGTGCACGAGGAGCGGACCACGGCGCTGTGGCGGCTGCACGGGGGCTCCTTCGGGCCCGAGCGGGTCGTGGAGGTGCCGGGCCGCTGCGCCGGCGGCGCCTGGCTCGACCGCACGGGCCGGCTGCTGGCCCTCGACCGCGAGCTGGACGGCCGCACCAAGACCGTCGTCGTGGACCTGGAGCGCGGCGGCGAGACCAGCCCCCTGCTGCAGATCACCGAGGAGAGCGACGACCGGCTGCTGCTCGCCGACCCGTACAGCGGCCTGCTGCTCGTGAAGTCCGACGCGCCCGGCCAGGACCGGCTCGGATGGGGCGTGCTCGGCTCCGCCCGCCCCGTGCGCTTCCCGGAGTGCCTGCGGCCCGCGGGCGCCGCGCTCACACCCTTCGCCGCCCAGCCCGGGCAGGAGCTCACCCCCGAAGGGTGCGCGGTGGCCTTCCGCGTCGAGGGCGCCACCGGCAGCTGGGTCGGCGTGTGGCGCCCCGCCGGGAAACAGCTCCAGCAATTCCCGGCGCCCGCCGGGTGGCTGGTCGGTGCCGGCCTGTGGACCAGCGGCGGCGAACTGCGGCTGCCGTTCGTCACGCCGTACGTCCGCTGCGGCCTGGCGCGGCTGCGGCTGCCGGAAGG
>NZ_JBAMDC010000318.1:0-7584 GCF_036961605.1 Streptomyces sp. KLMMK | reverse complement strand
GACTGGTGGCGCACCGACGCCTCCCCGTACGCGGGCGGGGAGAGCGCCCACGGCGCGGCGCGCGGCACGGTCCACGGGTTCACCGGCGGCATCGAGATCCCCGACATACTGAAGCCACCCCCGCTCCCCGGCGACCGGGAGCCCTTGGACGGCACCCCCGGGCCGGGCGGCCGGCAGGGCGAGCACGGCACGGAAGGCCCGGAAGGCGTGGACGAGTACGCGGAGGAGGACGGCGCACAGCGCGCGACCCTGTTCCGGCGCGCCGACGGCGCCCCCGTCCCCCCGCTGCTCCTGCTCGTCGCCCTGATCCTGCTGGTGGGCGCCGTGCTCGGCAACTGGATCGTCCTGGCGGTCGGCTGGGGTCTCGCCTATCTGACCCGCAAGCTCTCGCACAGCGAGTCCAAGTGGGCGGTGATGGGCGTGCCCGGGCTGGTCGTGGCCGCCGGGATCGTCTGGCTGTGGGGGCGTACGGAGGGCCGCTGGGGCGACCCGGTGCCGGAGGGCGGTCTGGGCGCGGCGATGTCGGACACGTGGCCGTGGGTGCTGCGGGCCGCGGCCGTCGGCTCCGCGATGTTCGTGGTGTGGCGTTCGCGGCGGCCCGGCTGATCCGGCACCGGGCGGCCCCGGCCGGGTGCCGCGTCGTCGTCAGTCCGCCAGGTGCGCCCGCAGTTCGTCCAGGATCCGGTGCGCCGCCGTGTAGCCGATGCCCTGGATCCACAGCCGGTCGTCGACCTTGAACGTCCGTCCCTCCCGTACGGCCTTCATGCCCTTCCACAGCGCGCTGCCGGTCGTCCGCGGCACCCGGGCGCGGTCCGGGTTCCCGTAGACCGAGGTGAAGAGGGCGTCCGCGTCGGCCTGGTCGATCTGTTCGGGGCCCACGTCGTACGAGAAGCCGTCCCGGGCCCGGTCCACGACGCCGGGCCGGCCCACTCCCGCGTCCTGCAGCACGGTGCCGATGAAGTTCTTCCGGCCGTAGATG
The DNA here is from genome assembly GCF_036961605.1 of Streptomyces sp. KLMMK. NCBI lineage: Bacteria > Bacillati > Actinomycetota > Actinomycetes > Kitasatosporales > Streptomycetaceae > Streptomyces > Streptomyces sp. KLMMK. The sequence goes on along the minus strand of NZ_JBAMDC010000318.1, from coordinate 6,605 downwards.
CGGATGGCGGCGCCTTCCACGAACCGCACGACGTTCACCTTCAGCGCCGCGGCCCGCTCCGTGCCGCCGAGCGCCTCGGTGACCTCGCGGGCGTGGGTCTCGTACGCCGCGACGGCCTTGCGCGCCTCGGACGTCTTGCCGAGCGCTTCGGCGTGGGTGCGGAAGTTGTCCTTCCAGGGGTAGCCCGTCGCGGCGGTCATCACCGTGGGGGCGATCTTCGACAGCTGGTCGTAGCGCTGTGCGTCGCGGTCCTTGTTGGTGAGGATGAGGTCCGGCTTCAGGGCGGCGACGGCCTCCAGGTCGGGGGCGCCGATCCTGCCGACGTCCGCGGTGCCGCGGACGCTCTCCGCCGGCAGGTGCTCGGGGAAGCCGGTGGCGGTGTCGGCGCGGGTGGCGCCGGCCGGCCGTATGCCGAGGGTGACGGCGGAGTCGAGCTCGGCGGTGTCCAGGACGACCACGCGCTGCGGGTGCTTCTTGACCTTCACCTCGCCCATGGCCGTGCGCACCAGGTGTGTGCCGCCGCCCGGGCCGTCCCCGGAGCCGGAGGTGCAGGCGGACAGGGAGGGCCCGAGCGCGGCAGCGGCCGCCACCAGAGCGGAGGCGGCCAGAAGAGAGCGCCGGCGGTGGGGACGGGGACGGCGTAGGGGGTTCCGGTTCATGTCCCGGCCTGCCTTTCGTGGGGTGGAGCCCCCGCGGAAGGACGGGGAGCTCAGACGGCCGTGCTGCTGCCGGCCTGTGCGCCGGCCGCCGGTCCGGCCTCCCACGGCCGTCCCGGCACCACCAGAGGACTGCCCGTCACGGGGTCCGGAACCACCACCGACTCCAGTCCGAAGACCTCCCGCACCAGATCCGCCGTGACGACCTCCGCCGGGCGGCCCTGCGCGACGATCCGGCCCGCCTTCATCGCCACCAGGTGGTCGGCGTAGCGCGCCGCCTGGTTGAGGTCGTGCAGCACGGCGACGACCGTGCGGCCGCGCTCGCGGTTCAGGCGCCGTACGAGGTCGAGGACCTCGACCTGGTGGGCGATGTCGAGGTAGGTCGTCGGCTCGTCCAGGAGCAGCAGGTCGGTCTCCTGAGCGAGCGCCATCGCGATCCACACGCGCTGCCGCTGGCCGCCCGAGAGCTCGTCCACGGCGCGTTCGGCGAGGGCGGCCGTGTCCGTACGGGCCATGGCGTCCGCGACGGCCCGCTCGTCCGCCTCCGACCACTGCTGCCACCAGCGCTGGTGCGGCTGGCGGCCGCGGGCGACGAGGTCCGCGACGGTGATGGCCTCGGGCGCGACGGGCGTCTGCGGCAGCAGGCCGAGCGACTTGGCGATCGTGCGGGTGGGTATCCGGGCGAGTTCCTCGCCGTCGAGCAGCACCGTGCCGCGGACGGGCTTCAGCAGCCGGCCGAGCGCGCGCAGCAGCGTGGACTTCCCGCACGCGTTGGGGCCGATGACGATGGTGACCTCGCCGTCGGGGACGGACAGGTCGAGGCCGTCGACGACGGTGCGGTCCTCGTAGGCGAGGGTCAGGTCGCGGGCGGCGAGGCGGCTGCCCACTGGGCCGTCCTGCACGATGCCCACCGGGCCGTCCTGCACGATGCCCTCCGCGCCGTCCTCGACGATGCTCTCCGCGCTGTCCTCGACGATGCTCTCCGCGCTGTCCCGCACGATGCCTTCCGGGCCGTCCACCGGGCCGCCCTTCACGTTCTCCGGCACGCTCTTCGTCACGCTGTTCCTCCGGTGCGGCGGGTGCTGTGGCCCTTGACGATGAGCCAGATCAGGTACGGGGCTCCGACGGCTGCGGTCAGCACGCCCACGGGCAGCTGCGTCGGCTCCAGGATCTTGCGGCCGAGCAGGTCCGCGACGACCACGATGACCGCGCCCGTCAGCGCCGAGGAGAGCAGCGGGATCTGCGCGGTGCGCGTCATGCGGCGGGCCAGCTGCGGGGCGAGCAGCGCCACGAAGTCGACGGGCCCGGCGGCGCCCGTGGCGATCGACGCGAGGACGACGCCGAGGAGGGCGAGCCCGCAGCGCACCCTGTTCAGCCGCACGCCCAGCGCGGTCGCCGTGTCGTCGTCCAGGGAGACGGTGTGCTGCGCCCGGGCGGCCCAGCACACGAAGGGCGCGAGCACGAGCAGTGCGAGGGCCAGGGGCGCGGCCTCGTCCCAGCCGGGGCCGTTGAGCGAGCCCGTCATCCACACCTGCGCCCGCTGGGCGACGAGGTAGTCGCCCTTGGTCATGAACAGGTGGGTGACGGAGCGCAGGGCGACGGCGAAGCCGATGCCGATGAGGACGAAGCGGGTGGCGTGCAGGCCGCCGCGCCACGCGAAGGCGTAGACGAGGACGGCGGCGAGGAGGCCGCCTGCGACGGACACGTAGGGCAGGGCGGCGTACGAGGTGACGCCGAACGTCATGGCGCCGACGGTCAGGGCGCTCGCGCCCTGGGTGACGCCGATGATGTCGGGGCTGGCGAGCGGGTTGCGGGCGACGGTCTGGATGAGCGCGCCGGAGACGCCGAAGGCGAGGCCCACCAGGACGCCCACCGTCATGCGCGGCAGCCGGAGGGTGCCGACGACGAGCTCGTCGCGCGAGGGTTCGCCGAGGAGGACCTTCAGCACCTCGCCGGGCGCCGTGAAGGACTTGCCGGTGCACAGGTACGCCAGGCACGCGGCGGCCAGCAGGACGGTCAGGCCGGCGGCGACGGCGGTGGCCCGCCGGTGGACGAGGAAGGAGCCGCGGCCGGCCCGGACGAGGGCGTAGCCGGCCGGGCGGGCGCCGCGGCCGTCGGCGGTGGCGCGGCCGTGGACGGTGGTGCTCATGCGGCGGCCACCCGCTTCCGGCGGACGAGGGCGATGAGGAAGGGGACGCCGATCAGGGCGGTCATGACGCCTGCCGGGACCTCGCCCGGCGGGAAGAACACGCGGCCTGCGGTGTCGGCGGACAGCAGGACGGCCGGGCCGAGGAGGGCGGACAGGGGCAGCAGCCAGCGGTGGTCGCCGCCGACGAGCGCGCGGGCGATGTGGGGCACCGCGAGGCCGACGAAGGCGATGGGCCCGGCGGCGGCCACGCCGGCGCCGGTCAGGACGGTGGCGCCCAGCCCGCCGGTGATCCGGACGGCCGCGACGTTCTGCCCGAGGCCCTTCGCGACGTCCTCGCCGAGGGCCAGCGCGTCCAGGCCGCGGGCCACGGACAGCACCAGGACCGCCCCGGCCAGCAGGAACGGCCAGATCCGGCCCGCCAGCTCCGCGTCGCTCGCGGAGAGCGAGCCGACCTGCCAGAAGCGGAACTTGTCCAGGACGGACGCCTGCGTGGTGAGCACGGCGGTGGTCACCGAGACGAGCAGCGCGTTGATCGCGGCGCCGGCCAGGGCGAGCTTGACCGGCGAGGCGCCGCCGCGGCCGCGCGAGGCGATGGCGTAGACGGCGACGGAGGCGACGCCCGCGCCCGCGAACGCCCACCACACGTAGCCCGTGAGGCTCTCCACCCCGGCGAGCATGATCGCCAGGACGACGCCGACGGCCGCGCCGTGGCTGATGCCGAGGACGCCGGGGTCGGCGATGGGGTTGCGGGTGATGCCCTGCAGGGCCGTGCCCGCGAGGGCCAGGGCCGCGCCGACCATCAGGCCGACGAGGGTCCGCGGCAGCCGCATCTCGCGGACGACGACGGCGTCCCTGCCGTCGCCGCCGTGCAGGAGGGCGTCGAGGACGCGGTCGGGGGCGACCGGGCGGGCGCCCACCGCCAGGCTGAGGAGCACCGCGACCAGCAGGACGGCGGCCGCGGCCGCCGTCCAGCCGATGCGGCGCCGGACCAGAGAGGATCCGGGACTGCTGATCGGGACGGCGGCTGACATCGCTTCCACGGGTGGTTCGGGCGGCCGGGAGGCCGGGATGAGGCGGTTAGGGCAGGCTAAGTGTACGTAGGGGGCCGGGCCGGAAGGCCGGGGGCGGCCGCCACCCGGGAGGCCCGGGGCCACCCTGCACAATGGGGCCCATGAGTTCCGCCGCGCGCACGCCCCGCTTCACGGTCGGCTTCGATCTGGACCTCACCCTGGTCGACTCCCGCCCGGGCATCCGGGCCGCGTACGCCTCGCTGGTCGCCGCCACCGGCACGGCCATCGACATCGACCTCGTCGTCAGCCGGATCGGGCCGCCGCTGGAGCAGGAGCTGGCCCACTGGTTCCCCGAGGAGCGCGTCGCCGAGGCCGCCGCCCTCTACGTGGCCGCGTACCCGGAGCACGGCATCACGCCCTCGCCGGCCCTGCCGGGCGCCCGCGAGGCCGTGGCCGCGGTGCGCGAGATGGGCGGCCGGGCCGTCGTCGTCACCGCCAAGAACGCCCGCAACGCCCGTCTCCACCTCGACCACCTGGGGATCGAGCCGGACGTGCTCGTCGGCTCGCTGTGGGCGGAGGCCAAGGCGGGGGCGCTGCGCGAACACGGCGTGGACGTCTACGTCGGCGACCACGTCGGGGACGTGCGCGGCGCGCGGGCGGCCGGCGCGCTGTCGGTGGCCGTGACGACCGGGCCCTGCGGGGCGGAGGAGCTGCGGGCGGCCGGCGCGGACGTCGTCCTGCCCGGGCTCGCGGACTTCCCCGGGTGGCTGCGCGGCTACCTGGCCGCGGCGGGGCCCGCGGCGGAGGAGGCCCGCGCCTGACGCCGCTGCTCGGCGATCGACCGCAGCACCCCGGCGCCCGCGATGAGGAATCCCACCCCCATCAGCATGCAGACGAAGTACGCTGCGGGAGGCAGCGGGTCGGCGCCCAGGAACAGCGGGGCGACCGTCGCCAGGGTGGCCACCGCGCCGACGAGGAAGACGATGGCGCCGATGCGTACCAGCAGATCCCCGGCCCGGGGCGTTTCGCTACTCACTCCACCAGGGTAGATGCCTGGGCGTGGGGTGGGGCCGGGGACATCTTGTCACCGGGCCCGGGACCATTAGCCTTGGGGGGTAGCGGGTCTTGCGACCCGCTGTAGTGCTATCAAGAGCTGTTTTTCTGCCGATTGCCGTCGATGACCGACGGTTTCCGGCGGTCTCCCCTTCAATTCCCCATTTCCGACGAGATACGAGGACGAGGACAGACGTGCCTACCGGCAAGGTCAAGTGGTTCAACAGCGAGAAGGGCTTCGGCTTTCTCTCCCGCGACGACGGCGGAGACGTCTTCGTGCACTCCTCGGTGCTCCCGGACGGGGTCGATTCCCTCAAGCCCGGACAGCGGGTGGAATTCGGTGTCGTGGCCGGTCAGCGGGGCGACCAGGCGCTGTCGGTGACGCTGCTCGATCCCACGCCCTCGGTCGCGGCCGCCCAGCGCCGCAAGCCCGACGAGCTGGCGTCGATCGTCCAGGACCTCACCACCCTCCTGGAGAACGTCACCCAGCAGCTCGAGCGCGGTCGTTACCCCGACAAGGCCCACGGCGCCAAGATCGCCGGCATGCTGCGCGCGGTCGCCGACCAGCTGGACGTCTGACGAGCCCGCAGCACCTGACAAACCCGCAGAAACCGAAGGGGCGCGATCAGACGAAAGCGAGCGCGTCCGGGCCGAGGGGCGGCACGAGCCCCTCGGCCGCGGCCCGGGTGAGCAGCCCGCGGACCGCCGCATAGCCGTTCTCCCCGAGCCCGGCCGTGAATTCGTTGACGTAGAGCCCGATGTGCTGGTCGGCGACCTTGGGGTCCATCTCCTGCGCGTGCTCCAGCACGTACGGCCGCGAGGCCGCCGGGTCGTCCCACGCCATCCGCACGGACGTCCGTGCGGCCTCCGCCAGTTCGCGCAGCCGCTCCGCGCCCAGCGAGCGCTTGGCGATGATCGCCCCCAGCGGGATGGGCAGGCCGGTGGTGTCCTCCCAGTGCTCGCCCATGTCGGCCAGGCAGTGCAGGCCGTAGTTCCCGTACGTGAACCGCGCCTCGTGGATGACCAGGCCCGCGTCCACCTTGCCGTCCCGGACGGCCGGCATGATCTCGTGGAACGGCAGGACGACGACCTCGCCGACGCCGCCCGGCACCTCCGCGGCCGCCCACAGCCGGAAGAGCAGGTACGCCGTCGAGCGCTCGCTCGGCACCGCCACCGTCCTCCCCGCCAGGGACGCGGGGCTGCCCGCCTCCCGCGTGAGCACGAGCGGCCCGCAGCCGCGGCCCAGGGCGCCGCCGGCCGGCAGCAGGGCGTACTCGTCCAGCACCCACGGCAGAACCGCGTAGGAGACCTTCAGGACGTCGAACTCACCGCGCTCGGCCATCGCGTTGGTGACGTCGATGTCGGCGAACGTGACGTCCAGGGCGGGGGCACCGGGGACCCGGCCGTGCGCCCAGGCGTCGAAGACGAACGTGTCGTTCGGGCAGGGCGAGTAGGCGATCTTCAGGGGCTCGCTCATGAGGTGCTCCAGGTCTCGGAGGTGCTTCAGGTCTCGGAGGTGCTCCACGGCTCGGAGGTGCTCCACGGCTCGGAGATGCCCCACGACTCGGGAGGAGCCGCCCGCAGCGCTTCCCGCAGGGCGGCGGAGGCACCGGAGAGGGCCTCCAGGGCGTCGCCGATGCGCCACGCGGCACGGTCGCGCGGACCGACGGGGTTGGAGACGGCACGGATCTCCAGGGCGGGCACGCCGTGCGCGGCCGCCGCCTCGGCCACGCCGAA
>NZ_JBAMDC010000317.1:0-7584 GCF_036961605.1 Streptomyces sp. KLMMK | reverse complement strand
GTCCTGCTGCACGAGGCGGCGGGCCACTTCGCCGAGGCGTCCCCCGGCGGCACGCCCGCCCTCGCCCACCGGCTCGGCTGCCGCGTGGCAGGCGAGCTGATCACCCTGGACGACGACCCCCTCGCCGAGGGCGGTCCGGCCCACTACGACACCGACGACGAGGGCATCGTGTGCCTCGGCCGGCAGCGGATCGTGCACGAGGGCAGGCTCGTGCGCCAGTTGCACAGCCTCTCCAGCGCCGCCGCCGGGTCGGCGATGCCCACCGCCAACAGCCGCGCCGCCTCGGTGCTGCACCGGCCGCTGCCCCGCATGTCGAACGTCGTCTGCCGGCCCGGCGACGCGGGGACCGACGCGCTCGTCGAGAACGCCGGCCACGGGCTCCTCGTCCACCGGCTCGCGGACGGCATCCGCACCGGTGCCACCCTGGAGGCCCGCCTGGTGCTCGGCGAGCGGATCCGCTCCGGCCGCCGTACGGGCGAGTACGTCCGCGGCCGCCTGCGCGAGCGCGCCGACGTCCTCACCCGCGTCGTGGAGACGGGCGCCCGCACCGAGTTCGGCGACAACGCGCTGTGCGGGAAGGACGGCCAGCTGCTGTTCGACGTCGGCATGTGCGCGCCGGCCCTCCGCCTCTCCCGCCTGCGGTGCACGCCGTGACCCCCGCCGTCACCGTCACCCGCAGCCACGACATCGTGCGCCTGGATCCCGGCACCGGCGAGACGCGCACCCGGCTGGCCATGACCGCCGCCTCCGACGAGCCCGGCGCGTGGCGGCTGTCCTCGACCGGGGCGGTCCGCACCGGCGAGGAGCCGGGGCGCCGCGCCCGGGCCGTCCACCGCGCGCTCCGCGACCGCGCCGTACCCGCACTCGGCGAGGACGGCCTGCTCGTGGAGACCGGCCGCATCACGACGGACGTCATGTGCGACGGGATCCGCGTGGCCCTGTCCACGCGTACCTACCTCCTCGTCCGCGACCGCGACCGCGTGCTCCACCTCAAGGACGGGACCGGCCCGCCCCGCTCCCTGCCCTGGGCGTCCGCCGCGGACCCCGGCGACATCCGCCCCGGCGACCCCGTCGTCCTCGGCCCCGCCGCGCTGCTGGCGCTGACCGCGGCCGCCCAGGAGGAGGCCGGCACGGCGGGCGGGCCCGGCAGCCGATGCTCCTCGCCCTACCCGCCGCACGACTTCCCCCTCCGCGGGCTCGTCACCGCGACCGGCCGCCGGCACGCCGACCTCCGCCGGGCCTGCGAGCTGCTGGCCGAGCCGGACCGCTGGCTGGTGCCGCACGGCACCTTCGGCACCGGCACCCGCCCCCCGGCCGCACCGGACCACCGCCCCCGTGCGCCCTTCCCCCGGCGCGCCCTCCTCCTCGACTCCCTCACCCCCTGCGGCCGCTCCGCCGACGGCCGCCCCGCCTGGCTCGCGGCGTACTGCCTGGTGGACGGTGCGGAAGAGGCCCGGGGGAGAGGACTCCTGCGGGTCAGGGGCGCCCCCGCCGCACTCCTGCGGGAGGCCGGGGCCGCCTGTTCCCCGGCCCGCCCGGCACTCGCCCGCGACCCGATCGGCCGGGAGTCCTACGCGCAGGCCCCCGGCGTGACCACGGCACTGACGGCCGGCCGGCTGATCGCCCCCGCGCATCCGTAACCCGCGGAGCGCCCACACCCCTCGCAGAAGGAGAACAGCCATGTCCCGCACGGCTCCCCACGAAGGGGAACAGCTCAACCTCGACGGATCCCACGACGTGGCCCTGGCGCCCGTCCGCGGCACGGACACCCGGCGCGGCCTGCCGGCGTCGTACTTCGAACGCCGCCCGCGCCGCTTCATGGCCAAGATCGCCGTCGCCTTCGCCGTGATCGTGGTCTGCTGGACGGCCCTGCTGGAATTCCGCAACCCCGTCACCTGCGCGGCCGCCGTCCTCGTCCTCGGCGTGATGTACGCCTACCTGGTGGAACTCCAGCACGAGTGCCTCCACGAGCACGCCTTCCACGCCCGGTGGGCGAACCGGACCTGGGGCTTCGTCTGCGGGGTCTTCATGTTCAGCTCGTACTCCCACTACAAGTACGAGCACCTCCGGCACCACGCCTTCCTCGGCACCCCCCGCAACCAGGAGTTCTTCAACTACCGTTTCCACGGCCTCGACAGCCTGCACGGCTTCGCCCTCGCCGCGTTCCACCCCGGCCGCTACGCCGACGTCCTGCGCAACCTGGGCCGCGGCGCCGCCCGGCGCCCCATCCCCGGCGTCGATCGGCCGCGCGCCGGACGGGCCGTCCAGAACGAGTACGCCCTGCTGCTCGTCCTGCTGGCCGGCGCGGTCGCGGCCGGCGTGCTGACCCGTGACTGGTTCGTCGTCCTGGCCTGGTTCGCCCCCGCCCTCCTCGTGAGCGAGGCGGCGCACTTCCTGATCGAGATGCCCGAGCACTTCGGCCTGAACACCCAGACCGACGACAACGTCCTGAGCAACACCCGCACCATCCACGCCTCACGCTTCGCCCGCTGGCTCACCAACTACAACAACCTGCACACCGCGCACCACTACCACCAGGGCGTCCCCATGGTGAACGTGCCGCAGCTGCACGCCGCCATGCAGGAGAGGATCCTCGTCACCGAAACCTCGTACTGGAGCTTCTACCGCAAGGTCATCAAGGGGGAGATCGCCTACCAGGGCGGCCGCGAGAGCGACGAGAACTGCATGACCCGCTAGCACCGTCCTCGTCGTCCCGCCGCCTCTCACGGAAGGAAGCCCCCTCATGCCCGTGGTCTCCTCGCACAACGAATGGGACCCGCTGGAGGAAGTCGTCGTCGGCAGGGTCGACGGCGCGATGACGTCGTCGTGGGAGGTGCTCGACCGCATCTCCGTACCGCCCGCCGCGCAGGAGCACCTCGGCGCCGCCGCCGGCACCCGGATGCCCCGGGACGTGGTGGAGGAGGCACAGCGCGGCCTGGAGGAGTTCATCGGCATCCTCCACGACGCCCACGTCACCGTGCGCCGCCCCGACCCGCCCGACACCTCCCGCCCGTTCGCCACCCCCGCCTGGGCGGTCGCCAACGGCATCTCCGCCGCGAACCCCCGCGACCTCCTGCTCGTCGTCGGGGACGAGATCATCGAGGTGCCGATGGCCGACCGCAACCGGTACTTCGAGACCTGGCCCTACCGCGGCCTGCTCACCGAGTACTTCGAGCGCGGCGCCCGCTGGACCGCCGCCCCCAAGCCCCGCCTCCTCGACGCGCAGTACCGCCCCGGCTACGAGATCCCGCCCCCGGACCAGGAGATGACGTACCTGGTCACCGAGGCCGAGCCGGTCTTCGACGCGGCCGACGTCATGCGCTGCGGGCGTGACCTGTTCATGGAGCGCAGCCACGTCACCAACGCCCTCGGCCTGGAGTGGCTCCGCCGGCACCTCGGCCCGGACTACCGCGTCCACGAAGTCGTCTCGCGCTACCCGCGGGCCATGCACATCGACACCTCCCTGCTGCCCCTGGCCCCCGGAAAGGTCCTGGTCAACCCCGAGTTCATCGACCCCGAAGGGCTTCCTTCCGTCTTCCGGTCCTGGGACGTGCTCATCCCCCCGGACCCGGTCGTCACCCCGGTCATGCAGCGGGGGCTGATGAGCGCGTGGAGCAGCCTGAACGTGTTCATGCTCGACCCGGACCACGTGGTCGTCGAACGGTCCCAGACACCACTCATCAAGGCCTTCGAACAGTGGGGGTTCGACCCCGTCCCCTGCACCTTCGAGCACTACACGGCCTTCGGCGGCGCCTTCCACTGCGCCACCCTGGACATCCGGCGCACCGGTCCCCTGGAGACGTACTTCTGATGGCCGCCACGCAGCCCGCCGCGGCCGTCCCCTGGCCCGCCCAGCAGTGGTCGCCGGGCACCGGCGCCCGCCCGGCCCTGCCTGCTTCGGCCCTGCCCGGCCCCGTCGCCGAGCGGCTGCGCCGGCTCACGGAAGAGGCCGGGCCGGAGCCGCTGTGCGCGTACGTGCACGACCCGGCCGCGGCGGGCCGCAGGGCGGCGCTGCTGCGCGCCCGCCTCCCGGACTGGGCGGAGGTCTTCTACGCCGTGAAGGCCAACTCCTGCCCGGCCGTGCTCGAAGCGCTCGCCCCCGGCACCGACGGATTCGACGTCTCCTCCGAGGGCGAGGCCGGGGCGGCCCGCGCAGCCTCCGCCCGGGCCCTGATCGCCACCGGGCCCGGCAAGACCGACGCCATGCTGACGGCCCTGGCCCGGACGGGTGTGGACTTCGTCAGCGCCGAGAGCACCCTCGAACTCCACCGGATCGCCGCCGCGGCCGACCGGGCCGGCCGCCGCATCCAGGTCGTGCTCCGCGTCAACGCGGCCACCGGGCCGCTGCAGGGCGCGCTGCGTATGGACGGCCACGCCACCCAGTTCGGCATCGGCGAGGACGCGCTGGCGGAGGCGGCCGCCGTCGCGCGCTCCCTGCCCGGACTCGACCTCGCCGGCTACCACTTCCACGTGGTGTCCAACAACCTCGACGCCGACGCCCACGCCGCCCACGTGCAGGCACGGCTGCACTGGGCCGTACGGGCGGCCCGCGCGCACGGATTCGCCCTGCGCGTGCTCGACGCGGGCGGCGGCCTCGGCGTCGCTCCGCACGGCGAAGCGCCCTTCGACCTCGGCCGGTTCGCCGCCCGGCTGCGCGCCGACCCGCCCCCGCCGGGCGTACGCGTGGTCCTCGAACCCGGGCGCTGGCTCGTGGCGGACAGCGGCTACTACGCGGCCCAGGTGACGGACGTGAAGGAGGTGGCCGGCAGCCGGTTCGCTGTCCTCGCCGGCGGCATCAACCACTTCATGCTGCCCGCCCTCCTGGAAGTCGCCCTCGACGCCGCCGTCGTGGACGTCGACCGCTGGCCCTACGCCTGCCCCCGCCCCGCCCTGATGGACACCACCGTCTCTCTCGCCGGACCGCTGTGCACGCCCGAGGACATCCTCGCCCGCGGCATCCGGGTCGGCCGGCTGCGCGCCGGGGACCTCGTGGTCTTCCCCCTGGCGGGCGCCTACGGCTGGGAGTTCGCCCTGCGCGGCTTCCTCGGGCGCCGGCCGCCGGTGCACACGGTGGTGAACACGGTGGTGAACACACCTCAGCGGGTGTCGGCCCGCTCGGGCACCGGCCCGGCGGCAGCGGTGGGAGCGGAGCCCTCGCCCGTGGAGGACAACAGCAGGTAGAGGCCCGGCAGCCCGGCGCAGCAGGCCATCGTCACGGCCGCGGCAGCGAGGTTGCCGCCAGACAGCAGCGGGGCGGCGATCACCGCCCCGAGCGGCGCCGTGCCCGTCATCAGCGTGCGCAGCCCGGCGAAGGCCCGCCCGTGCAGCTCCGGCGGGATGCGCCGCATCCGCAGCGACTGCGCCCATACGGTCATGGGCGCACTCAGCAGTCCCACCGCGAAGAATCCGGCGCCGACCACGAGTTCCAGGGGCGCCCCGAGCACGGCCAGGAACGAGAGCGCGGCCCCCGTCTGGACCAGCCCGATCAGCCGCACCGACGCGGGCCCGAGGCGGCCCCCGCCGGCCACCGCCGCGCCGAGGACCTCCCCGGCCGCCAGGGCCGCCGTCAGCGCGCCCAGCACCGAGGCGCCGCCGTGCAGCTCGTTCTTCGCCAGCCAGGGCCCGACGACCAGGATCAGCATCCCGTCGGCGATGTTGAAGAGCATGAAGGCGACCGTCGTGGAGACGATCACCCGGTCGCGCGCGACGTCCTTCAGCGACGCCTTCGGCGCCTGCTTCCCGGCCTGCCGCCCCGCCCGCGAGGGAGGCGGCAGCGGCCGGCGCACGGTCGCCACCAGCGCCGCGAAGACCAGATAGGACGCCGCGTCGACGAGCAGCACCTGAGGGGCGCCGATCGCCCCCACCAGGACGCCGGCCGCCGCCGGGCCGACGACCGTCGCCACGCTGAAGCTCAGCGATTCGAGGGCGTTCGCGGTGTCGAGGTCGCGGTCCCCGACGAGCTGCGGGATCGCGGCGGGGAACCCGGCGAGCGGCACCATCTTGAGCAGGCCGTAGACCACCGCCACCAGGAACGGCAGCCACACCGGCACCCCGCCGGCGGCCGCCGCGAGGGGAACCGACGCCACGCACGCCGCCCGGAACACACTGTCCGCGATCAGCAGCATCCGCTTGTCGAACCGGTCGAGCAGCGGCCCCACGAGCAGGCCGCCCACGACCACCGGAGCCGTGAAGCAGACACCCAGCAGCCCCAGCCGCCCGGTGCCGCCCTCGTCGAGCACCAGCCACGCCAGCGCGAGGAACGTCATCCCGTCACCCAGCAGCGACACGGACGCGCCCAGCCACAGCCGCCCGAAGTCCCCCGACCGCAGCACCCGCCAGTACGCGTTCACCGGCTGCCCGCACCCCTCTCGTGATCGAGCAGCCACCGCTTGACCGCGAGGCCGTAGTAATAGCCGCCGAGCGAGCCGTCCGAGCGGCGGACGCGGTGGCACGGGACGACCAGCGGCACCAGGTTGTACGCGCACGCGGCGCCTGCGGCCCGCGCCGCGCCCGGCTTCCCCGCGGACGCCGCCAGCTCCTGGTAGCTGACCGTCGTACCGGGCCGCACCCGGCGCATCTCCCGCCAGGCGGCCGCCCGGAAGCCGCTGCCGCTCTGCACGACGGGCAGCGCGTCGATCGCCTCGACCTCGCCGTCGAAGTAGGCGGCGAGCGCGGACGCGAACGGCTCGGGGGCCGCGCCCGCCGACGGGTCGCCGTCGCGCCACGGAGGGGGCAGCTCGGCCCGGAGGGCGGCCGGGTCCGCCGTGAAGCCGGCGGCGAGAATGCCGTCCTCGATCGTCAGCAGGCTGAAGGGACCCAGCGGGGTGGGCAGCGTGGTGCTGCGCAGGCCTTGTGCGTTCACCGGTCTCCTTCGGCTCCGTGGAATGCGGTTCGTCGGCTGCAGGTCGGATGTGGCTGGTCGCGCAGTTCCCCGCGCCCCTTTCAGGGGCGTGGGACCGCAGCCGACGTCAGGACGGCCGCCGGACGAAGGGCGCAGGCCGTGCGCGCCCGGCCTCCCGTAGGTGGAGGGCCGCGTACGAGCGCCACGGCTGCCAGCCCCGGGCGTGTTCCTCCAGGCCCCCGGCCAGGCCCAGGGCCTGCGCGGCTGTCCGTACCTGCGGGTCCTGCGGGGCGAACGCGTCGGGGTCGCCCAGGGCGTGCATCGCGATGCGCTGGGCCGCCCAGCCGCTCACGCCGGGCAGCTCGCGCAGCCGCACCGCGGTCTCCTCCCGGTCGGCGTCCCGTTCGAGGGACAGCTTCTCCGCGGCCACCGCACCGGCCAGGGCCCGGACGGCGGCCGCCGGTCTCCCGGCGAGGCCGAACGCGGCCGGATCGGCGTCCGCCAGCGCCTGGGCGGAGGGGAAGAGCCGGCAGGGGCGGCCCTCGCCGGCCGCCGGGACCGGCTCGCCGCAGTGCGCGGCCATCCGCGTGCAGACCGCGCGCACCTCCGCCAGGGAGGCGAACTGTTCGAGGACCACCCGCAGGGCCGGCTCGAAGCCGTGCGTGCACCCGGGCATCCGCAGCCCCGGCGCGGCCCGCACCAGCGGCCCGATCCACGGGTCGGGGCGCAGGGCGTCCCCGATC
>NZ_JBAMDC010000316.1:0-7589 GCF_036961605.1 Streptomyces sp. KLMMK | reverse complement strand
CCACGCCGTTGACGGTGAGCAGGAGCGCGCGCGCCAGCAGCGGGTCGGCGGGCTCGCCGCGCTCGGCTGCCTGGCGCTGGCGGTGCAGCAGCGTGACCTGGAGGTAGGAGATCGGGTCCAGGTAGGCGTCGCGGATGTGGAAGGTCTGGCGCAGGACGGGGCTCGCGTCGAGCAGTTCGGCCTCGCCGGTGATACGCAGGACCTCCTGGACGGTGAGCTCGTGCTCGGCCTTGATGGCGTCGAAGACGTGCTTGAGCTCGTCGGGCACGAGGGTGTCGACGTAGTGCTGCGCGATGCGCAGGTCGGTCTTGGCGAGCGTCATCTCGACGTTGGACAGGAAGTTCTGGAAGAAGTGCCAGTGCTCGTGCATCTCGTCCAGGACGGTGTCCAGGCCGGCCTCGCGGGCGGCCTTGAGGCCGGAGCCGACGCCGAACCAGCCGGGCACGATCTGCCGGGACTGGGTCCATCCGAAGACCCACGGGATGGCCCGCAGGCCGTCCAGGCCCGCGCCGGAGTCGGGGCGGCGCGAGGGGCGCGAGCCGAGGTGGAGCTCGGCGAGCTGGTCGACGGGCGTGGAGGCGAAGAAGTACGCCGGCAGGTCCGGGTCCTCGACGAGGCGGCGGTAGGCGTCGTGGGCGGCGTCGGAGACGGTGTCCATGGCCGCGTCCCAGCGGGCGAGGGCCTCGTCGGACTGGCGGGGCGCGGTGTGCAGGGCGGAGGCCTGCAGCGTCGCGGCGACCGTCAGCTCCAGGTTCTCCCGGGCGAGGGCCGGCAGCAGGTACTTGTCGGAGATGACCTCGCCCTGCTCGGTCACCTTGATCTCGCCCTCCAGGGTGCCCCAGGGCTGGGCGAGGATCGCGTCGTGGGTGGGGCCGCCGCCGCGGCCGACGGTGCCGCCGCGGCCGTGGAAGAGGCGCAGGCGGACGCCGTAGCGGTGGGCGACGTCGCGCAGGCGGCGCTGGGCGCGGTGGATCTCCCACTGGGAGGTGGTGATGCCGCCGAACTTGGAGGAGTCGGAGTAGCCGAGCATGACCTCCTGGACGTCCCCGCGGAGGGCGACCAGGCGCCGGTAGGAGGGGTCGGCGAGCATGTCGTCGAGGATGCGGTCGGCTTCCTTGAGCTCGTCCGTGGTCTCCAGGAGCGGCACGATGCCGATCTTCGCCCAGCCGGCGTGCAGGTCGATCAGACCGGCCTCGCGGGCGAGGACCGCGGCGGCGAAGACGTCGTCGGCGCCCTGGCACATGGAGATGATGTACGACTCGACGACCTCGGGGCCGAACTTCTCCAGCGCCTCGCTGATCGTGCCGAAGACGCCGAGGGTCTTGGCGCCGGCCGCGTCGAGGGGCGCGGGGCTGGGGGCCAGCGGGCGGCGCGAGCGCAGCTCCTTCGCGAGGAGCTTGCGGCGGTAGTCGCGCGGCATGTCCGCGTAGCGCCAGGACTCCTCGCCGAGGCGGTCGAAGAGCTGGCCGAGGGCGTGGTGGTGGGCGTCGGCGTGCTCGCGGACGTCCATGGTGGCCAGGTGCAGGCCGAAGGCGGCCAGGGTGCGCAGGGCGCGCTCCAGGCGGCCGTCGGCGATCAGGCGGCCGCGGTGGGCGCGCAGGGAGTCCTGGATGACCTGCAGGTCGGCGAGGAGCTCGGTGGTGCCGAGGTAGTCGCGGCCCTCCTCGTGCGGGGTGTTGCGGGCCAGGCGCTCGCGGGTGTTGACGAGCTTCTGGCGGATGCACGTCGCCTTGAGCCGGTAGGGCTCCTCTGCGTTGAGGCGCTTGTAGCGGGGGCTGATCTCCGGCAGCAGTTCGAGGTCGCGCTGGAGGGAGGCGAGGAGCTCCTCGGTGGCGCCGCTGTTGCGGATGGAGTTCGACAGGGCGCCGCGCAGGAGGTCGACGAGCTCCAGGGCGTCGGTGATGCCGTGCTCGTGCTGCAGGATCAGCACGTCCCAGGTGACCTGGGGGGTGACGTTGGGGTTGCCGTCGCGGTCGCCGCCGATCCAGGTGCCGAAGGTCAGCGGGCGGGTGGTGGCGGGCAGGGCGACGCCCACCCGGTCCAGCTCGGCGGCCAGGTCCTCCAGGACGTCGCCGACGGCGTTGGCGTGCAGCTCGTCCAGGTAGTAGATCGCGTTGCGGGCCTCGTCCGTGGGCTCGGGGCGGGCCACGCGCAGCTCGTCGGTCTGCCAGAGCAGGTCGATGTTCTCGGCCAGGCGCAGGTCGGTGCGGCGCCGGTCGCCGGTGGCGCCCGCGGAGCGGGAGTCCAGGGCGTCGAGGAGCTCAGCGATGCGACGGAGCTTGTTGAGGACGCTGCGGCGGGCGGCCTCGGTGGGGTGGGCGGTGAAGACGGGACGCACCCCGAGGTGCTCGACGGTCTCCCGGACGTGCTCGGGGTCGGCCTCCTTGAGCTGGTCCGCGGTGCGGGCGAGGATCGAGCCCTCGGCGGCCCGCTTGGCGGCGAGCTCCCGCCCGCGGTGCACCTGCTCGGTGACGTTCGCCAGGTGGAAGTAGGTCGAGAAGGCCCGGACGAGCTTGGCCGCGGTCTCCAGGTCGGTGGCGCCGAGCAGCTCGGCGGCGGCCTCCCCGTCGGTGCGGGTCAGGGCGCGGACGCGCTCCACCAGGTCGAGGAGCTCTTCACCCTCCTGACGGACCAGGGTCTCGCCGAGGAGATCGCCGAGGCGGCGGATGTCGGCGCGCAGGGCGGCGTTGGTGTTGTCGGCACTGCTCACAGGTGCTGCTCCTTGCAGAGTTTCCGGCACGTCTGGAGGGTTTGCGGACCGCGCTGTCCGACGCCCACCAGCATAGGTCGCCCTCCGACGCGCGGTTATCCACAGCCCTCTTGCTCCGCGCTCCCGCCCTGCCATACTTACGAAGCCGTAGGTTACGGAACCGTAGCCATGCCCCGACCCCCATGAGGGAACCCATGACTGCAAGCCCCGACGTGATCGAAGACGCGCCGAAGGCCCAAGGAGCCCCGCTCCAGTCCGCCACGCTCGGTGGCGACAGCAAGCGTTCCGTAGAGCAGATCGCCCTGCTGCTGTTCATCACCGTGCCGTTCCTCGCCCTCGTCGCGGCGATCCCGCTGGCCTGGGGCTGGGGCGTGAGCTGGCTCGACCTGGGCCTGATGGTGGCCATGTACTACATCGGCTGCCACGGCATCACCATCGGCTTCCACCGCTATTTCACGCACGGATCCTTCAAGGCCAAGCGGCCGCTGCGGATCGCCCTGGCGATCATGGGGTCGATGGCGGTGGAGGGCCCGCTGGTCCGCTGGGTCGCCGATCACCGCAGGCACCACCGGTTCTCCGACGCCGAGGGCGACCCGCACTCCCCCTGGCGCTACGGCGAGACGGTTCCGGCCCTGATGAAGGGGCTCTGGTGGGCCCACGTCGGCTGGATGTTCGACGAGGAGCAGACCCCCCAGCACAAGTACGCCCCCGATCTGATCAAGGATCCGGACCTCCGGGCGGTCTCCCGCCAGTTCGTGCTGTGGACCTCGGTGTCCCTGCTGATCCCGCCGCTCGTCGGCGGCCTGGCCACCTGGTCCTGGCAGGGTGCCGCCACGGCGTTCTTCTGGGGTTCGCTGGTACGGGTGGCCCTGCTGCACCATGTGACGTGGTCCATCAACTCCATCTGCCACGCCGTGGGCAAGCGGCCGTTCAAATCCCGCGACCGCTCGGGCAACGTGTGGTGGCTGGCGATCCTCTCCTGCGGTGAGTCCTGGCACAACCTGCACCACGCGGACCCGACCTCCGCCCGGCACGGCGTGCTGAAGGGGCAGCTGGACTCCAGCGCCCGCCTCATCCGCTGGTTCGAGCAGGCAGGCTGGGCGTACGACGTGCGGTGGCCGAAGGCGGACCGCTTGGACTCCCGGCGGAAGGAGAGTGCCGCCAAGGCGGCATGATTGACAGCGTGGCGATCGACAGCAATACCACCAGTAACAAGGACCGGGCCCAGGCTGCGGGGCCCCGGCGCACCCGGCGGGTGCGGATGACCGGCGCGGAGCGCCGCGAGCAGCTGCTGGACATCGGTCGCACACTCTTCGCCGAGCGGGGCTTCGAGGGCACGTCCGTCGAGGAGATCGCGGCCAAGGCCGGGGTCTCCAAGCCCGTCGTCTACGAGCACTTCGGCGGCAAGGAAGGGCTGTACGCGGTCGTCGTCGACCGCGAGATGCGGCAGCTGCTGGACATGGTCACGGGCGCCCTCACCGCGGGCCACCCGCGGGAGCTGCTGGAACAGGCCGCGTTCGCCCTCCTCGACTACATCGAGACGTATACGGACGGCTTCCGCATCCTCGTCCGCGACTCGCCGGTGGCCCAGTCCACCGGCACCTTCGCCTCGCTGATCAGCGACATCGCCACCCAGGTCGAGGACATCCTCGGCCTGGAATTCAAGGCCCGCGGCTTCGACGCGAAGCTCGCCCCCCTGTACGCCCAGGCCCTCGTCGGCATGGTCGCCCTCACGGGCCAGTGGTGGCTGGACGTCCGCAAGCCGAAGAAGGCGGAGGTGGCGGCGCACCTGGTGAATCTGGCGTGGCACGGCTTGGACGGCCTGGAGCCGAAGCCGCGCCTTGTTGGGCACAGGCGCGCCTGAGAGCACGAAACGGGGGCGGCGCCCCCGTCGCCCGAGGTTCAAGGGGGCTCGCCCCCTTGAATCCGCCACCGCGCAGGTCTGCGCAGGTCAAGGATGCGCACGCATCCTTGAAACGCCGCCGCGGCGCGCAACCACAACGGCGGAGCCCGGCGGTGCCGTACGGCCCCGGGCGGGCCCGGCACCGCCGGACACGTTCGTGGTGGCCGATCACCGTCGCGGCGGAAATGAAGGGCCGGACCCTTCACGACGCCCTCACCGCGCAGGCCCAGGCAGGCCCAGGATGCGCACGCATCCTGGAAACCGCCGCCGCGGCGCGCAACCACAACGGTGAAGCCCGGCGGTGCCGTACGGGCTCAGGCAGGCCCGGCACCGCCGGATGCGGCCGCGGTGGCTGATCGCCGTCGCGGCGGGAATGAAGGGGCACGGCCCCTTCGGACCCCGGACCGGAGGTCAGGCGTGGTGGGCCACGGTGAAGATGCGGCGGAAGGGGAAGAGCGTGCCGTGCGGGCCCGGGGGGTACGCCTCTCGGAGGAGGGCGGCGTATTCCGACAGGAAGCGGGTCGTCGCCTCCGGGTCGTCCGCGAGCGCCGTCAGAACGGGCCTCAGGGTCGTGCCCTTCGTCCAGTCCAGGACCGCGTCCTCGCCCGGGAGCGCGTGGACGTACGTCGTCTCCCAGGCGTCGACCGCCAGGCCCAGGCCGGCGAGCCGTTCCAGGTACTCCGCGGGCGTGAGCACGTACCCGGGCCGGTGGAGCCCGCCCAGCCGGCTCCGCCACGCCGCGCTCTCGCAGAGCTCGTGCAGGAGCACGTGGCTCGGGGCGTCGAAGTTCCCCGGCACGGTGAAGGCGAAGACCCCGCCGGGCGCGAGCCCGTCCACCCACCGCGGGAACAGCTCCGCATGCCCCCGCACCCACTGGAACGTCGCGCTGGAGACGATCAGGTCGTACGTCTCCTCCGGCGCCCACTCCCTCAGGTCCGCGTGGGCGAAGGCCACACCCGGCACCCCGGCCCGCGCCTGCCGCAGCATCGCCTCCGAGTGGTCCAGCCCCGTGATCCGGGCGCCCGGCCACCGCTCGGCGAGCAGGGCCGTGACGTTGCCCGGGCCGCAGCCGAGGTCCACGATCCGCGCGGGATCGCGGAGCGGGACGCGGGCGAGGAGGTCGTGGAAGGGCCGGGACCGGGGGCCGGAGTGACGCAGGTACTGCTCGGGGTCCCAGACAGGCGTGGCAGCGGTCGTCGTCATGCCTCCAGCATCACGCCCCCAATATCTCGACGTCAAGAGACTTGACATCAAGAGACTTCATGTCGACAGACCCTCTACACTGATCAGCATGGAGGACGAGGTCGATCGGCTGGTCTCAGCATGGCGCCGCGAGCGCCCTGACCTCGACGTGGAACCACTCGAGGTGCTCAGTCGCGTGAGCAGGCTCGCGCGCCACCTCGACCGGGCCCGCCGCCTGGCCTTCGCCGAGCACGAGCTGGAGCCCTGGGAGTTCGACGTCCTCACGGCGCTGCGCCGCGCCGGGGCCCCGTACCAGCTCTCGCCCGGCCAACTGCTGACCCAGACGCTGGTCACCTCCGGCACGATGACCAACCGCATCGACCGGCTCACGAAGAAGGGCCTCGTCCAGCGCGAGCCCGACCCGAGCGACCGCCGCGGCGTGCTCGTGCGCCTCACCGACGAGGGCCGGGACCGCGCCGACGAGGCGCTGGCCGGGCTCCTGGAGCAGGAGCGCGCCATCCTCGTCGAGCTGTCCCGCACCCAGCGCCGCGAGCTGGCCGATCTGCTACGCCAGCTGACCGCCCCGTTCGACAACACTCCCGGTTAGGTCCACCGGCCCCACCCCGGCGCGCCGCGCCAGCGCGACCGCCGCGAGCGTGGAGTGCACGCCGAGCTTGCCCAGGACGTTCTGCATGTGGGTGCGGACGGTGTGCGGGGAGAGGTAGAGCCGCTCGGCGACGGCCTTGCGGCCGAGCCCGGCCACCATGCAGCGCAGCACTTCGCGCTCGCGCGGCGTGAGGGACTCCACGAGCCGCTCGCTCTCCGTACGGTGCTTGCGGGCGGCGGTGAGCTCGCGCAGCACGCCCGTCAGCAGGGCGGGCGGCAGATGCGTCTCGTCGCGCAGGACGCCGCGGATGACGGCCAGCAGCCGCGACAGCGAGCAGTCCTTGGCCACCCAGCCGCCGGCGCCCGCCTGCAGGGCCGCCGCGGCCCTTCTGGGGTCGTCGCGCTCGGCGAGCACCACCGTGCGCACCGCGGGGTGCGCACTGCGCACTCCGGCCACGAGGGAGATGCCGTCGACCGCGCCCTCCCCCGGCCCGCCGCCCTCATGCACGGAGCCGTGGGCCTGACCCCTGAGCTGCCCGGGCACGCCGCCGTCCTGGGCGACCGTGCCGAGATCGGCGTCGATGAGGAGCACGTCGAAGCGGCGCCCCTCCGCTGCCGCCCGCTCCAGCGCGCGCAGCGCCGCCGGCCCGCTGCCGGCCGCGGAGACCTCCACGTCCTGCTCGGCCGCGAGGGCGGCGGCGAGCGACTCGGCGAAGATGCGGTGGTCGTCGACCACCAGTACCCGAATACGTGCCACTGCCACCCCCATATTCCGGGCGGCGGCCAGTGCGGGTACGGCGCCCGGTCCGGGGCCGCCACACGCCGCACGGCCGCCGCCGCACTGATGACTTACACCCCGCCCCGGGCGTCGTACCTGCCTGTCTCGCCCCCTGATCAGCGCCGGCCCCCACCGACGCTGTGCATCAGCGTACGGCGGGGGTCCCGCAACGGAAGCCGATTGGCAAAACTGCTCGACCCGCCTGTTTATGGTGAGCTTTCTGTTCAGTATTGAGGCAGTGAACGACATGGAACGACGCGAAGTTGACCATGCCCGACTGCACGATCAGGGAGGGGTCCGCGGCGCTCCCGTCGCTCCGGCCCGCTCCCCACCTCGGTACACCCGCCGCGCACCACCGCCCGCCACCGCTGCGAAGACCCGTGGCGGGCGGTGCCCGGCCGCCGCGAAGG
>NZ_JBAMDC010000315.1:0-7624 GCF_036961605.1 Streptomyces sp. KLMMK | reverse complement strand
GCGCGGGCGTCCGCCCGGCCGTGACCTCCCCGCCCTGCGCCCGCCAGGCCGCCAGGCCCCCGTCCAGGACGCGCACGGACGGATGCCCGGCCCAGCGCAGCATCCACCAGGCCCGCGCGGCCGCCCAGCCCTGCCCGCCGTCGTAGACGACGACGTCCCCGCCGGAGCCGACGCCCGCCCTGCGCATCGCCGCGCCGAACTCGCCGAGCCCCGGCAGCGGATGCCTGCCCTGCTTCCCCGGGGGGCCGGCGAGCTCGCTCTCGAGGTCCACGTAGACCGCGCCGGGGATGTGCCCCGCCTCGTACTCCGGCCGGCCGGGCGGGCCGCCGAGCTGATAGCGGACGTCCAGCAGGACGGGCGGCTGCCCGCCGGCCGACGCGTCCATGAGTTCGACTGCGGAGATGATGGCATTCATGGCCCCCATCCTGACGTAGTCCGGCGTGCGTTGAACGGGCCTCTGGCGAGGTGGCGCACAACTGATCGATACTGGGCGCCGCCGTTCGCCGGGGCGCGCTCGGACGCCGGAACGGTACTGCTCCCGCGATTCCGGGCATTCTCCTGCGGGAACCCGGGAATCCCGGCGCGGCCGGGGGGCGCGTGGCGGCAGGTGGTGCAACCATCTGGTCGTGCCCCGTCCCGTACCACCCCCGCGCGCCGCGGCCCGGCGCGGGTCGCGCGGCCACCACGATGGTCCGAGGAGAGAGTGACATGACCGAGGTTTGGGGCTCCCCACGGCCAGGAGCGGGGGAGATCCGGCAGGCGCCGGGCAGCCCGTGCTGGACGAGTCTCCTGGCGCACGACCTGGAGGCGATCCAGGACTTCTACGGCGCTCTGTTCGGCTGGGCCTTCTACAGCCCCGGGCCGCGCCAGCTGGGCCCCTACGTGCGCGCCACGGTCGACGGCCGCGACGTGGCCGGCCTCGGGGAGCTCACGCCCGGCCGCCGGCTGCCGACCGCCTGGACCACCTATCTCGCCAGTGACGACGCCGACGAGGCCGCGGAGTGGATCCGCTGCTCCGGCGGCACGGTGGGGGTGGGCCCGCTGTCCGCGGAGGACGCGGGGCGGCTGGTGCTCGCCAGCGATCCGGCCGGGGCGCCCTTCGGCGTGTGGCAGGGCCAGAAACTGACCGGCGCCCAGCTGACCGGCGTGCCCGGCACGCCCGCCTGGCACGAGCTGGTGACCCGCCGGGCATCGGCGGTCGCCGGCTTCTACCGGGCCCTGTTCGGCTACGAGGTCAAGCCGGCCGACGCCGCGCGCTCGTCCCGCTCCCCGGTGGATTCCCCGGCGGACCCCGACGGTCGCGACGTCGACCCCGGGGACTACCTCACGCTGCAGCTCGACGGCCGTCCGGTCGCCGCGATCCGGGGTGCCGGCGCGGCGCTGCCGCGCGAGCGGGGCCCGCACTGGATGACGTACTTCGAGGTCGCGGACACCGATGCCGCGGCCCTGCGGGTGGTGGAGCTGGGCGGGCAGGTGCTGCGGCCGCCGCACGAGGCGCCGGCCGGCCGGGTGGCCACCGTGACCGACCCGGAGGGGGCGGTCTTCACCCTGCTGCGGACGTCCCGTTGACGGGGGCGGGGTCGACGGGCAGCACGTCGGGGGAGAGGGCGGCGGCGCGCGCCGCGGCGGACGTCAGCCGGCGGCGGTGGTGGCGCCGGCACAGCACCTCGTAACCGACCACGGTCTCGGGCTGGTTGACGTCGCCGACGACCACCTGGGCGCCCTCGACGACCATCTGCCCGCCCACCGTACGGGCGTTGTGCGTGGCCCGCGCACCGCACCAGCACAGCGCCTCGACCTGCAGCACCTCTATGCGGTCGGCGAGTTCGACCAGGCGCTGGGAGCCCGGGAAGAGCTTGGTGCGGAAGTCGGTGGTGATGCCGAAGGCGAAGACGTCGAGTTCGAGGTCGTCCACGATCCGGGCGAGCTGGTCGATCTGGTCCGGCTCCAGGAACTGCGCCTCGTCGGCGATGACGTAGTCGGCGCGGCCGCCCGCCGAGAGGTGGGCGACGATGTGCGCGTAGAAGTCGAACCCCTCGCCCGCCTCGACGGAGTCGGTGACCAGGCCGAGCCGGGAGGAGAGCTTGCCCTCGCCGGCGCGGTCGTTCCGGGTGTAGATCATCCCTTGCAGGCCGCGGGTCGAGCGGTTGTGCTCGATCTGCAGAGCGAGGGTGCTCTTTCCGCAGTCCATGGTTCCGGAGAAGAACACCAGCTCGGGCATGGGGAAGCCAATGCCTTTCATAGGTCGGGGCGTTGAGGAGGGCGCGCGGTCGTACGGGGGCTGCGGACTTACGGGGCTGCGGACTTACGGGACTGCGGGTTTACGGGGTCAGGCACGCACTTCGAGGAGCGGCACCAGCTGCTCCACGGGCGTCATGGAGCCGTGCAGCCCCACCATCGCGGATTCGTTCGGCTCGGTCTCGGTGGCGACGATCGCGATGTCGTCGCGGGCGGCCGCGACCACGTCGCCGATCCGGCCGTGGACGCGGCCGTCCACCCCGTCGCCCGGGCGGCCGAACCAGCCCGCCTCGATCGCCTCGTCGCGGCTCGCGATCCACATCTGCTCGCCGAGCACCTCCCGCCACACCGCGAGCACGTCGGCGGCGGCGCCGGGCACGGCGTAGACGTGGCGGGCGCGGGCCTCGCCGCCGAGCAGGGCGACGCCCGCGCGCAGCTCCCAGTCCTCGTCGAAGTCGATGCGCGACTCGGGGTCGAAGGGGATGTCGATCATGCCGTGGTCGGCGGTGACGTACAGCGCCGAGCGGGGCGGCAGCTGCTCGGCGAGGCGCTGGGCGAGGCGGTCGACGTACATCAACTGGCCGCGCCACTCGTCGGAGTCGACGCCGAAGCGGTGCCCCTTGCCGTCGAGGTCGCTGTAGTACGTGTAGACGAGCGAGCGGTCCGCGGCGCCGAGGCGGTCGGCGGCGAGGTCCATCCGGTCCTCGCCGGAGAGCCGGCCGTGGAAGGTGCCGCCGCTCAGCGCGATCTTCGTCAGCGGGGTGTGCTGGAAGTCCGGGGCGGAGACCTGGCAGGTGTGCACCCCGGCCGCGTCCGCGAGCTGGAAGACGGTCGGGTACGGCTGCCAGACGTGCGGGTCGGTCCAGGGCCGCCAGCGCAGCTGGTTCATCAGCTGCCCCGTGGCCGGGTCGGCGACGGTGTAGCCGGGCAGGCCGTGGGCGCCGGGCGGCAGCCCGGTGCCCACCGAGGCGAGGGAGGTCGCCGTGGTGGACGGGAAGCCGGCGGTCAGGGGCGAGCCGGTGCCGTTGTCCGAACCGGTCATCAGCGAGTGCAGGAACGGCGCCTCGGCGGGGTGGGCGCGCAGCAGCTCCCAGCCGAGGCCGTCGATCAGGAAGACGCACACGCGGTCGGCGGGGGCGAGCTCCAGGCCCGTGGTGAATCCGGGGACCCCCATGCCGGTCGCGACCGCGGGCAGCAGGTCGGCCAGCGAGCCCGTGCCGTAGCGGGGCAGCGGGGCGGAGCGGGGGTCGAGCGGGACGGGCTCGTGCCAGGCGGAGCCCACCGTCGTGGAAGAGGACATCAGCGGGCGGTCGCCGCAGGGGCCGCAGGAGCCGCGGTGGCCTCGGAAAGGGCCTGGGCGAAGGCCAGCGCCTGGCGGACGGTGTCCGGGCCGTCACCCGCCTCGCTGACGCGCAGGCTCAGGTCGTCGGCCGTGGAGGAGCCGGTGTAGCCGTGGTCCGCGTCGCAGTTGGGGTCGCCGCAGGCGGCGGGCTCCAGGTCGATCCGGGACACCGCGCCCCAGCCGATGTTCAGCACGACCTCGCGGGGCAGGGTGCCGGGGGTGTACGACTCCGGGTTGGCGACGACGCGGCTCAGCACGACCGAGGAGATCCGCTCCAGCTTCACGGATTCCGTGGAGGTGGTGGCGTACGGGGACGGCGAGGTGCCGTCGGCGGCCTGCTCGTCGGTGTGGCTGACGATGAACCGGGTGCCGGTGAGGACGAGGACGGTGACGTGGCGGCGCACCTCGTTGGAGTCGAACGTCGTCTCCTGGTGCACCAGGTACGACGCGACCGGCTCCCCGCCCACTGCGGCCTCCACCGCCTCGGCCACGAGGGCCGGGTAGTAGCCACTGCGCTCGATCGCCGCGCGCAGCCCTTGGGTCGTCGTACCGGTCTTCGCCATAAGCCCATCCTAAGGGGCCCACGGGCCCCAACCGCCCGATGCGCCCGCGCCGGCCTCTCCGAGGCCGGCTGCATGGGACGGGGCTCACACGCGGGCCCCCGGGCCCGGCCCCGCGCCACCCTTCCCGCCGCGAGGGCGGGAGACCTCCGCGGCGGAACCCGGCGGTGCCGAACCCACCGCAGCCGTGGGCGGGGCACCGGCCGACGGCATCGCCCCGCCCGGGGCACGCAGCGTGGCCGGGTGCAGTCCGGTGGTCTGCTGCTGTCAGACCGCCGGCAGGCTGCGCGGGCCCAGGTCCGTGCGGGCCGGGGCCGGTGCCAGGCGGATGGTGGCGCCCAGGACGTGCACCCCCCGGGGGGCGACGATCACCGGCTCCAGGTCGGCGCCGACGACCTCGGGGTGGTCGTCGACCAGCCGGGAGACGCGCAGCAGCAGCTCCTCCAGGGCCCTGGTGTCGACGGGCGTCGTGCCGCGCCAGCCGAAGAGCAGCGGGGCGGTGCGGATGGAGCGGATCTGCTCGGCGGCGTCGCGGTCGGTGACGGGGACGAGCCGGTGGGCCGTGTCGCCGAGGAGCAGGGAGGGCGCGCCGGCCAGGCCGAAGGACAGGACCGCCCCCGCCGCCGGGTCGATGGCCGCACGCACGACGGTGTCGACCCCGCGCGGAGCCATGGACTGGACGACGAGCCGGGTCTCCTCGGGCTTGCCGAGGAGCTCGGTCAACTCGGCGTACGCGCGGCGCAGTTCCGTTTCGCCGCCCAGGTCGAGCCGGACGCCGCCGAGGTCGGCGCGGTGGCGCAGGTGCGGGGCGGTGGGCTTGAGGGCGACGGGGAAGCCGAGCCGCCGCGCGGCGCGCACCGCGCCGTCGGGGTCGGGCGCCGGCAGCGCGGGCAGCACGGCGATCCCGTACCGGGCGAGGAGCCGCTGGGTGTCGGGGGCGGAGAGGGTGACCGCCCGCGGGCCCTCGGGCGGCGGCGCCAGGCCGGCTCCGTGGGCCTCCAGCAGCACGCCGATGTCGGCGGCGGCGCCGGCCTCGTCGATGTCCTCGTACTCGGGCACGCGCCCCGGCTCGGCGGCCTGCCGCCGCCAGCGTGCGTACCGCGCGGCCTCGGCGAGCGCCCGGACGGCCCGCTCGGCGGCGGGGTAGGCCGGTATCCGCACGGCGGGTGCGGGGGCCGCCGGGCCCTCCGCTCCCCCGGCATCCTCGCCCGCCGGCTCCGCGAGGGCCTCGGCGAGCCCCGGGATCTCCAGGTGCACGACGGTCACCGGCTTGGCGGCCGGCGAGGCCGCGACCGCCTCGCGCAGCGCCCGGGCGAGGTCCGCCGCGGAGGCGTCGCCCACCCACGGGATGGCGGTGACGACGACGGCGTCGCACTCCTCGTCGGCCAGGACGCCGGCCAGCGCCCTGCGGAAGTCGGCGGGCCGGGCGGCGGTGGTGAGGTCGTACGGGGGCTGAGGGCGCAGGCCGTCCGTGAGGCAGGCGTCGTAGGTGAGCAGGGCGAGGGACTCGGAGTTGCCGAGGATGGCGACGCGCGGCCCGGCGGGCAGCGGCTGGGAGGCGAGGAGCAGCCCGGTGTCGGCGAGCTCGGTGACCGTGTCGACGCGGATGACGCCGGCCTGCCGGAGCAGGTCGGAGACGGTGGCGTCGGGGATCCGGGTGGTGGGCACGGCGTGCCCGGTGGGCGCGGCACCGCCGTGGCGGGCGCCCTTGACGACGACGACCGGCTTGCGGGCGGCGGTGCGCCGCGCGAGGCGGGTGAACTTGCGGGGGGTGCCGATGGACTCCAGGTACATGAGCACGAGGTCGGTGTCCGGGTCGTCGTGCCAGTACTGCAGGAAGTCGTTGCCGGAGACGTCCGCGCGGTTGCCGGCGGAGACGAAGGTGGAGATGCCGACGAGACCTGCGGCTCGCCGGTGGAGCCCGGAGAGCAGGGCGATGCCGATGGCCCCGGACTGGCTGAAGAGGCCTATGCGGCCGGCGGCGGGCAGCTCGGGCGACAGAGAGGCGTTGAGGCGGACGCCGGCGGCGGTGTTGATGAGGCCGAAGGCGTTGGGCCCGATGATGCGCATCCCGTAGGAGCGGGCCTGGCGCACGAGCTCGCGCTGGCGCTCGCGCCCGTCGGCGCCGCTCTCGCCGTACCCGGCGGAGAGGACGACGAGGCCCTGGACGCCGTGCTCGCCGCATTCGGCGACGACGGAGGGCACCTGAGCGGCGGGCACGGCCACGACGGCGAGGTCGACGGGCCCGTCGATGCCGAGGACGGAGCGGTGGGCCGGCACGCCCTCGGGGTCGAGCCGCGTGACGTCCTCGGGGAAGGCGTGGTTGACGGCGTGGAGCTGCCCGGTGAAGCCGCCCGCCAGCAGGTTGCGCAGCACGGCCCGCCCCATGCCGCCCGGCGCGCGGCCGGTGCCGATGACGGCCACGGAGCCGGGGGCGAGCAGCCGCTGCACCGAGCGGGCCTCGGCGCGCTGCTCGCGGGCCCGCTGGACGGCGAGGGAGCGGTCGGTGGGCTCCAGGTCCAGTTCGAGGCGGACGACGCCGTCCTCGAAGCTGCGCTTCTGGGTGTAGCCCGCGTCCGTGAACACCTTGATCATCTTGGTGTTGGCGGGCAGCACCTCGGCGCTGAAGCGCCGGATCGCGCGCTCGCGGGCCACGGCGGCGATGTGCTCCAGGAGGGCGGAGGCGACGCCGCGGCCCTGGTGGGCGTCCTGCACGAGGAAGGCGACCTCGGCCTCGTCGGCGGGCTCGGAGGCGGGCATGCCGCGGCCGTCGATGCGGTCGTAGCGCACGGTGGCGATGAACTCGCCGCCGACGGTGGCGGCGAGGCCGACGCGGTCGACGTAGTCGTGATGGGTGAAGCGGTGCACGTCCCGGTCGGAGAGGCGGGGGTAGGGGGCGAAGAAGCGGTAGTACTTCGACTCGTCCGAGACCTGCTCGTAGAAGCTCACCAGGCGCTGGGCGTCGTCGGGGGTGATGGGACGCAGGTGCGCGGTGCCGCCGTCGCGCAGCACGACGTCGGCTTCCCAGTGGGTGGGGTACGCGTGCTCGGGCCCGGACTGCGCCGGCGTCGTCTGCATGGGGCCAGCGTAAGGCCGGGCACGGACATCGGGAGCGCTGCGCCGGAGCACTCCGGCACCGTGAGACACTGGTCTAGACAACCTCTACGACTTGAAGGGCAACACCATGGCTGAGCGCCGCGTCAACGTCGGCTGGGCCGAGGGCCTGCACGCCCGTCCTGCGTCGATCTTCGTCCGTGCGGCGACCGCCGCCGGCGTCCCCATGACGATCGCCAAGGCCGACGGCAACCCGGTCAACGCCGGCTCCATGCTGGCCGTGCTGGGCCTGGGCGCCCAGGGTGGCGAGGAGATCGTCCTCTCCAGCGACGCCGAGGGCGCCGAGGCCGCCCTGGACCGTCTGGCGAAGCTGGTCGCCGAGGGTCTCGAGGAGCTCCCGGAGACCGTCTGATTCGACGGAATCACGCGC
>NZ_JBAMDC010000314.1:0-7660 GCF_036961605.1 Streptomyces sp. KLMMK | reverse complement strand
GTGGGGTGCCGAATTCCCTTTGGCCTGCGGTGATCGGCACGTCGTTGATGCTGGCCTCACGGCGCTGCATCAGACCGTCCGGGGCGAATTCCCACTGCTCGTTCCCGTAGCTGCGCCACCACTGGCCGGCTGCGTCGTGCCACTCGTAGCGGAAGCAGACCGATATCCGGTTGCCGGACCACGACCAGAGCTCCTTGCGCAGCCGGTAGTCCAGCTCCTTCTCCCATTTGCGGCGGAGGAAGGCCCGGATCTCGTCGCGGCCGGTGATGAATTCGTGCCGGTTCCGCCAGACGCAGTCCTCCGTGTACGCGAGGGCGACCCGCTCGGGGTCGCGGCTGTTCCAGGCGTCCTCGGCGGCCTGGACCTTGGCCAGGGCGGAGGATTCGTCGAAAGGGGGCAGGGGTGGACGCTGAGTCATCGCATGCCTTCCGGACACATGACGGAATGAGGGATCACGGGAATGGGGGATGAGGGAATGACGGACTGGGGAGAACGGTCGTTCTCTCATCCTCGGGTAGCCTAGAGAACGATCGTTCTCCGCGCCAGCCCGGGAGGGGCAATGGACATCGCCGAAGCCGACGGCCGACTGCTCGACGCAGCGGAATCCCTGTTCTACGAGCACGGTGTGCAGGCCGTCGGGATGGACCGGATCCGCGCGGCGTCCGGGGTCTCGCTCAAGCGCCTCTACCAGCGCTTCCCATCGAAGGAGGTCCTGGTCGAGGCCTATCTGCGACGCCGTGACGAGCGCTGGCGCGGGGCTCTGGCCGCGTATGTCGCCGCGTGCCCCTCGGCTGCGGCACGCCCCCTCGCGGTCTTCGACTGGCTGGAGGAATGGTTCGGCGAGCCGGATTTCCGCGGCTGTGCGTTCATCAATGCGTACGGCGAATTGGGTACGGGCTCCCCGGCCGTGGCCGAAGCCGTACGGGACCACAAGGCGGAGGTGCTGCGGTACCTGACCGGGCTCGTGCGCGCCGCCGGCGTTCCCGAGCCCGGACCGGTGGCCGAGCAGCTGGCCGTCCTGGCCGACGGCGCCATCACCACGGCGGCGGTCACCGGAGCGCCCGGCGCCGCGCGCAGGGCCCGGGAGGCCGCCGCGGTATTGCTGGAGGCCGCGGGCGGCGTGACGGCGGCCGAAAGCGGTCCGGTCCGAGGGTGAATACTGTCGGGTGAACGGCCGAGGGGAGAGGGCGGTAATGACGGGTGAGTTCGTGTGGGGCGGCGGGGATCTGGACCTCGGCACCTATCTGGCGCGCATCGGAGTCGGGGGAACGGTCCGGCCGGACCTCGCGACGCTGAGGGCGGTGCACCGCGGCCATGTGGCCGCTTTCCCCTTCGAGAACCTGGAAATCCTGCTCGGGCGGCCGATTCTGCTGGACGTCAAGGCGCTGCAGGACAAGATGGTGGCGCAGCGGCGCGGCGGCTACTGCTACGAGCAGAATCTGCTGTTCGCCGCGGTCCTGGAGCGCATCGGATTCTCGTTCACGGGCATCGGCGCGCGGATCAGGATGGGCAGTGACAAGCTGCGCCCGGTCACCCACATGGCACTCAAGGTCGAGGCCGACGGCGGGCAGTGGCTGTGCGACGTCGGATTCGGCGGGGAGGGGTTGCTGGAGCCCCTGCCCTTCCGGGACGGGGTGCAGGCCCGGCAGGGCGGCTGGACGTTCGGCATCGAGCGGGAGTCGCAGGACGTACGGGTGCTGCGCTCGCTCCATCGGGAGGGCTGGTTCGACCTGTACGCCTTCGGCCCGGAGGAACGTTTCCCGGTCGACTACACCGTGATGAACCACTACATCTCCACGCACCCGCACTCGCCCTTCGTCTCACGCGTGGTGGTACAGCAGACGGAGCCCGGCATACGGCGGAGTCTGGTGGGCTCCATGCTCGTGACCGCCCGCCCCGACGGTTCCGAGGAGCAACGGGAGGTGCCCGTGGCGGAGTTGGTGGAGGTGCTGGCGCGTGAGTTCCGGATCGGGCTCGACGAGGCCGACGGCGTGACCCTCGCACGGGTGCAGTCCTTCGGTACGTGACTGCGGGCCGCCGTCCGGGCCGTACGATGGCGCGGTGCTGGTCAAGTGGACTCGCTGCACGGTGGTCGACCGCCGCGGCTTCGAACGCGGACAACGCAAATGGGCGGGCCTGCTGGGCGAGCCCGGGTTCCGGGGACAGGGCGGAGGGTGGAGCAGAGGGCGTCCCCACGTGGTGCACCTGTTCGGCTTCTGGGAGAGCCGGGCGTTCTACGACTCCTTCATGGCGCGCTCCCACGACCGGCTCGCGGCGTCCCAGGCGGGAACCTTCAAGAACGCCCAAGTGCGGCTGTTCGAGCACCGGTTTGACGTGAAGGTCGGCTTCCAGCCGCAGTTCGCGGATGCGGACGTGGTGCGTATCGCCCACTGCCGGGTCCGGGAGGACCGGGTGGAGCACTTCACGCTGATGCAGGAGAAGGTGTGGAACCCGGCCATGGCCGGGTCCCCGGGGATGTTGCGCGGCGTCTTCGGGGAAGCGCCGGGCTGTGAGTTCCTGGTGCTGTCCGTGTGGAACTCCGAGGCCGAGCACGGGAAGTACCGCACGGAGCGGGTCGAACGGCTCGCCCTGCGTGCGCAGATCGAGGCCGACGTCGCGTCGGTCGGCGGTGACATCGTCGCGTTGGAGCCTTCCTGGGCCGTGTGACGGCCGGTCGGCCGCGTACGTCAGGCCGGTGACGCGAAGACGCCTGCGCGGGCCGCGGCGAGAGCGGCGTCCGCGGCCTGGCCGGCGACGGTGTCGTCGAGGGGCTCCCTGGTGATGAACAGCCGGAAGAACAGCGGGGCCGACACGGCCCGGGCGAGGGAGCCGTGGTCGGTGCCGGCCGGCACCTCGCCGCGGGCGGCGGCTCGTTCGACCAGCGGCGCGCAGCGCGCGAAGCGCTCGGCGTAGAAGGCGCGCAGGGCCTCCGCCGCCCGCTCCGACTGGAACGCGGCGGCGATGAAGGCCGCCGGAGCCGCTCCGGCGGCCGGGTCGCCGAAGGTGTCGACTACCTGCTGCGCCAGGGCGCGCAGATCGCCCCTGAGGGTGCCCGTGTCGGGCGGTGTCCAGGTGTCCTCTCCGGCGAGGTCCAGTGCGTCGGCGACGAGCCCTTCGACGCCGCCCCAGCGGCGGTAGAGCGTCGTCTTGTGGACGCCGGACTGCTCGGCGACGTACTCCACGGTGAGGCCCGGATAGCCGTACTCGACCAGCCCCGCGAGGACGGCGTCGCGCACGGCCGCGCGGGTGCGGGCGGTGCGGCCGCCGGGCCGCACCGTGCCCGGCGCGGAGGAGGACGGGGGCACTTGGGAGGAAGGCGTCGATGGCAACTGCAACTCCTGTTGCGTTAGCTGGGTGAGGCGTGTCATGCTGAGCGTAACGCAACTCGGGTCGCATTTGGTGTGGCGCGGCCGGGGATGCGTCCCCGCAGGGGCCTCCCGGAGCCCTGCGCCGATGCCGACGGAGGTTTGCGCGTGCCTACTCAGCTTTCTTTGCGTGGTGTGTCCATGTCCCGGGGCGACCGCCCGCTCCTGGACGACGTCACCTTCTCGGTGCGGCCGGGTGAGCGGATCGGCATCGTCGGAGAGAACGGCGCGGGGAAGTCCACACTGCTCAGGCTCCTCGCGGGCCTTGAGACACCCGACGACGGCACCGTCGTCGCCGGGGCGGAGGGCGGCCTGGCCCGCCTGGGGCAGACGCCCGAGCTCCCCCCGGACCGCACGGTGGGTGACGCCGTCGACCTGGCGCTGGCCGACCTCCGCGCCATGGAGCGCAGGCTCCGGGAGCTGGAGGCCGCCCTGGGGGAGGCCGGGCCCGAAGCCCTGGAGGAGTACGGCGAGCTGCTCAGCGCCTTCGAG
Source organism: Streptomyces sp. KLMMK (assembly GCF_036961605.1). NCBI lineage: Bacteria > Bacillati > Actinomycetota > Actinomycetes > Kitasatosporales > Streptomycetaceae > Streptomyces > Streptomyces sp. KLMMK. Next base: position 3,803 of record NZ_JBAMDC010000314.1, on the reverse strand, counting down.
GCGCGCGGCGGCTACGAGGCCGATGCCAGGGTGGACAAGGCGCTGCACGCCCTGGGCCTCGCCCACATCGGGCGGGAGCGGCTGCTGGGCAGCCTCTCCGGAGGGGAGCAGGCGCGCCTCGGACTCGCCTGCCTCATCGCGGCCGCCCCCGAGGTCATGCTCCTGGACGAGCCGACCAACCACCTGGACGGCGCGGCCCTGGTCTGGCTCGAGGACACCCTGCGGGCGCACCCCGGCACCGTCCTCGCCGTCTCCCACGACCGCGTCTTCCTCGAACGCGTCGCCACCACCGTGGTGGAGCTCGACGCCGACCGCAGGTCCCTCGTCCGCTACGGCGGGGGATACGCCGGGTTCGTCGAGGAGCAGGCCGCGGCCCGCAGGCGCTGGGAGCAGGCGTACGAGGAGTGGTCGGCCGAGACCGCGGCGCTCGAAGGCGCCGCTGCGACCGTCGCCCGGCGCGTGGCCCCGGGCCGGGCCGCCAAGGACGGCAACAAGATGGCCTACGACCGCGACAAGGGCCGCGTCCAGGCCTCGGTCTCCAGCCGGGTGCGCAACGCCCAGGAGCGGCTGCGCAGGCTCCGGGAGAACCCGGTGCCCCGTCCGCCGGAGCCCCTGCGCTTCGACGCCCGCCCGGCTGCAGGCACGGCCTCAGGCGTCCTCGTGACGCTGGAGGATGTGCGGGTCGGGGAGCGGCTCGCGGTCCGCCGGATGGAGGTCGGCGCGGGCGAGCGGCTGCTGGTGCACGGGGCCAACGGTGCAGGGAAGAGCACCCTGCTCCGCGTGCTCGCGGGCGTCACCGAGCCGGATGCCGGCACCGTGACCCGGCGGGGGAGCATCGGCTACCTCGCCCAGGAGATCCCCGTGACCCGCCCCGCGGAACGGCTGCTCGCCGCCTTCGCCCGCGGCCTGGCGGGCACCGAGGAGGAGCACAGGGCCCGGCTGCTGTCCTACGGGCTCTTCCGGGAGCGCGACCTCCACGTGCCCGTCGGCGCCCTCTCGGCCGGACAGCGCCGCCGCCTCGGGCTCGCCCGCCTCCTCGCCCGTCCCGCCGACCTCCTCCTGCTGGACGAGCCGACGAACCACCTCGCCCTCGGCCTGGTCGAGCAGCTGGAAGAGGCGCTGGCCGCGTGGTCCGGCGCCCTGGTCGTGGTCACCCACGACCGGCACATGCGGCAGCGCTTCGAGGGCCGGCAGTGCGAGATACGGGCAGGCCGGGCGCTGGTCACGGGCTAGCGAGGCGGCCGGACGGCGCTCGATCTAGGGTGGCGGCATGCCACGGCCCCGACGCATCGTTCTCATCCGGCACGGCGAGTCGGTGGGCAACGTCGACGACACCGTCTACGAACGCGAGCCCGACCACGCCCTGAGCCTGACGGAGAAAGGCCGTCAGCAGGCCAGGGAGGCAGGGGCTCCCCTCCGCGAGCTCTTCGGCGACGAGCGGGTCTCGGCCTACGTCTCGCCCTACCGCCGCACGCACCAGACCTTCCAGGCCCTCGGGCTCGACCCGGGCCGCGTCCGCGTCCGGGAGGAACCCCGGCTGCGCGAGCAGGACTGGGGGAACTGGCAGGACCTCGTCGACGTGCGCAGGCAGAAGGCCTACAGGGACGCCTACGGCCACTTCTTCTACCGCTTCGCCCAGGGCGAGTCCGGCGCGGACGTCTACGACCGGGTAGGAGCCTTTCTGGAGAGCCTGTGGCGCAGCTTCGAGGACCCCGACCACCCGCCCAACGTCCTGCTGGTCACCCACGGCCTGACCATGCGGCTCTTCTGCATGCGGTGGTTCCACTGGACGGTCGCGGAGTTCGAATCCCTGTCGAACCCGGGCAATGCGGAGACCCGCGCCCTGCTCCTCGGGCCGGACGGCCGGTACCACCTCGATCGGCCCTTCGAGCGCTGGTGCACACCTGAACCGTACGGCTTCACCGGTTAGAGTTCGCACCGATGACCGCTGACCGATTCCACCGCGCACTGGCGAGCCTGCGCGGGCTGGCCCTCGGCGACGCCCTCGGCTCCCAGTTCTTCGTCCCGGGCAACTACCCGTCACTCAAGCGGCGCGAGCTGCCCCCGTCCCCCTGGCAGTGGACCGACGACACCGAGATGGCCTGTTCCGTGCTGGCCGTCCTCGCCGGCCACGGGCGTGTCGACCAGGACGCGCTCGCCCGCTCCTTCGCGGAGCACCACGACTTCGACCGGGGATACGGCCCGGCCGTGGGCCGCATGCTGCGCCTGGTCCGCGAGGGCGGCGACTGGCGCGAGCTGGCCGCGGCCCTCTTCAACGGACAGGGCTCCTGGGGCAACGGCGCGGCGATGCGCATCCCCCCGCTCGGCGCCTGGTACGCGGACGACCCGGAACAGGCCACGCACCAGGCCGAGATCTCCGCGTACACCACCCACCAGCACCGTGAGGCGGTGGCCGGGACCATGGCCGTGGCCGCCGCCGCGGCCATCGCCGCCGCTCCGGCCGGCCCCGTGGCACCCGACGCGCTCCTGGAGGGCGTCATCGCCCTGGTGCCGCGCAGCGCCGTGCAGGCCGGTCTCCGGCGCGCGCGGGACATGCTCGACTACGGCGACCCGACCACGGTCGCCGCCGTCCTCGGCTGCGGCCGCCGCACCAGCGCGCACGACACCGTGCCGTTCGCCCTGTGGTCCGCGGCGCGCAACCTCACCTCCTACGAGGCCGCCTTCTGGACCACCGCACAGGTGGGCGGCGACGTGGACACCAACTGCGCCATCGTCGGCGGAGTGGTCGCCGCGGGCGAGCGCGGGGCGCCGCCCGCCGACTGGCTCCGGCGCACCGAGGACCTGCCGGACTGGCTCCCGTCCGGCGCGGGCCGGCGGTAGGCGAACCGGCCGCAAGAACCGGAATGGAACCGGCCGTAAGAAAGGGGAGGGGGCGGGGCTACTCGGGCCACCCGTAGGGGCGTACGCTTGCTGGCGCCATGCCGTACGAACCGCCTACCCACACCGTCGAGCGCTCCCTGCGCGCAACGACCGGAGTCAAGGTCGTCGCCGGGCTCGACGAGGTCGGCCGGGGAGCCTGGGCCGGTCCGGTCACCGTGTGCGCGGCCGTCACAGGACTGCGCCGCCCGCCCGAGGGCCTGACCGACTCCAAGCTGCTGACGCCCAAGCGGCGAGCCGTCCTCGCCGTGCAGCTGGAGAGCTGGGTCACCGCCCACGCACTCGGCCACTCCTCCCCACAGGAGATCGACGAACTGGGCATGACGGCGGCACTGCGGCTGGCCGCCTCCCGTGCGCTGGAGGCGCTGCCCGTCCGGCCCGAGGCGGTGATCCTCGACGGCAAGCACGACTACCTCGGCGATCCCTGGCGGGTCCGTACGGTCATCAAGGGCGACCAGTCCTGCGTGGTCGTCGCGGCGGCGTCCGTGCTCGCCAAGGTCCGGCGCGACGCGATGATGGCGGAACTGGGCGTCGGCTACGAGGACTTCGGCTTCTGTGACAACGCCGGATATCCCTCGCCGGTGCACCGCGCCGCTCTCGAGGCGCTGGGCCCCACCCCGCACCACCGGCTGTCCTGGTCGTATCTGGACGCGCTGCCCAGGTGGCAGCACCTCAAGCGGGTTCGCAGCGTCCCCCAAGCAGCTTCACTGGAGGCCGGTGGCCAGCTCGGTTTCGAATTCTGAGCGGCCCTGGCCGCCACCCGCCGACGCGACTCGCACCGGCGTTTGATAAACATCAACTCATGCCTCTCATCCCCGAGGAGCCTCAGATTCACGAGAGTGTCCCGGGTCCCCGTGCCGTGCCGGCCCCCGGCCGTACGGCGCCGACCCCCCGCCCTGTCCCTG
>NZ_JBAMDC010000313.1:0-7701 GCF_036961605.1 Streptomyces sp. KLMMK | reverse complement strand
GCCCCTGAAGCTCGGCAGCCCCCGGCCGCGGCTGCGCCTGGTCGGCTTCGGGCTCACGCTCGTCCTGCTCGTCTTCACCGTCCGGCTGCTGCAGGTGCAGGCCTTCGACGCGAGCGCCTACGCGGCCCGCGCCAACGTCAACCGGTACATCCCGGTCACTCTCGCCGCGGAGCGCGGCACCGTCACCGACCGCTCCGGCATCGACCTGGCCACCACCGTCGACGCCTACGACATCACCGCCGCGCCCGACCTGCTGACCCCCGAGCGGATCAAGGCCGAGGGCGCGGCCCGGCAGGCCGCCGCCCTGCTCGCGCCCGTCCTCGGCGAGCGCCCCTCGGTGCTGGAGCAGAAGCTCACCGCCAACCCCAAGTCGAAGTACGTCGTCCTCGCCCGCCGGCAGACCCCCAAGGTCTGGAACCGGATCAAGGAGCTGAAGAAGGCCTCCGCCGCCAGGGCGCAGCGCAAGGAGGGCGCCGACGTCCTCGCCGGGGTCAACAGAGAACCGCACAGCAAGCGCGTCTACCCCAACGGCGGCCTCGCGGCCGGGATACTGGGCTTCGTGAACGCGGAGGGCCGCGGGGGCGGCGGTATCGAGGCGCAGTACGACCGCGTCCTCGCGGGCCAGGACGGCAAGCTCGTCTACGCCCAGTCCGGCGGCCGCCAGGTGCCCACCGGGGACGTCAAGGAGCAGCCCGCCGTGCCCGGCTCGGACATCGAGCTGACCATCGACCGGGACATCCAGTGGGCCGCCCAGAGCGCCATCACCCGGCAGGTGCAGGAGTCCGGGGCCGACCGCGGCTACGTCGTCGTCCAGGACAACCGCACCGGCGAGATCCTGGCCATGGCCAACGCCCCCGGCTACGACCCGAACGACCTCGCCCACGCCGACAGCGCCGCCCTCGGCAACGCCGCCCTGCAGGACGCCTACGAGCCCGGCAGCGTCAGCAAGGTGATGACCATGGCCGCCGTCCTGGAGGAGGGCGCGGCCGGCCCCGGGACCCACGTCGAGGTGCCCAACCGGCTGCCGCGCGCCGACCGCTCCTTCGCCGACGACGTCGACCACCCGACCTGGCACCTGACCCTCAACGGCGTCCTCGCCAAGTCCAGCAACATCGGCACCATCCTCGCGGCCGAGCAGCTCGGCAAGGACCAGGGCCGGGCCAACCAGGTCCTCTACACCTACCTGCGGAAGTTCGGCATCGGCGAGCCCACCGGCCTCGGCTTCCCGGGCGAGACGCCCGGCATCCTCGCCCAGCCGGCCAAGTGGCAGGGCTCCCGGCAGTACACCATCCCGTTCGGCCAGGGCCTGTCCCTGAACGCCGTCCAGGCGGCCTCCGTCTACTCCACGATCGCCAACGGCGGCGAGCGCATCCGCCCCACCCTCGTCCGCGGCACCAAGGGCCCCGACGGCCGCTTCACCCCCGCGCCCGTCCCCGAGCGCACCCGGGTGATCGGCGAACGCACCGCCCGGGAGCTCGCCACGATGCTGGAGTCCGTCGTCGACGACCGGGAGGGCACCGGCACCAAGGCCAAGATCCCCGGCTACCGCGTCGCGGGGAAGACCGGCACCTCCAACCGGGTGGACCCGCGCACCGGCCGCTACCACGGCTACACCGCCTCCTTCGCCGGATTCGCCCCCGCCGACCAGCCGCGCGTCACCGTCTACTGCGCCATCCAGAACCCGACCAAGGGCAGTTACTTCGGCGGCCAGATCTGCGGACCCGTCTACAAGCAGGTGATGGAGTTCGCCCTGAAGACCCTGCAGGTACCCCCCTCCGGCACCCAGCCGCCCCGGCTGCCGGTGAGCTACGACGACCAGTGAGCCCGGGGCCGGCCGTGACGACCATCACTCCCGAACCGGGGAACCGCGGCCCGGGGCGCCCCTCGCTTCGCGACGGGGCGGGTGCGCCCGGTACGCTCACCGCCGTGCCACACGCTGATCAGTCCCACACCAGCCCCCAGGGCGCCCCCGCCGTTCCCGCGGGTGCGCCCCGCCCCACCCATGTCCGCCCCGCGCCCCTGGCGGAGCTGGCCGGTCAGCTGGGCATCCCCGCGCCGCAGGGCTCCGGGGCCGCCGTCACCGGCATCACCCACGACTCACGGGCCGTGCGGCCGGGCGACGTCTACGCCGCCCTGCCCGGTGCCCGCTTCCACGGCGCCGACTTCGCGGCCCAGGCCGCCGGCCTCGGCGCCGTCGCCGTGCTGACCGACCCCGCGGGCACCGAGCGCGCCGCGGCCACCGGGCTGCCCGTGCTGACCGTGGCCGACCCGCGCGCCGTCATGGGCGAGCTGGCCGCCACGATCTACGGCCGACCGGGTGAGGAACTGCTCCAGATCGGCATCACGGGCACCTCCGGCAAGACCACCACCGCGTACCTCATCGAGGGCGGCCTGCGCGCGGCCGGGGCGATGACGGGCCTGATCGGCACCGTCGAGTCCCGGATCGGCGACGAGCGGATCAAGTCCGAGCGCACCACCCCCGAGGCCACGGACCTGCAGGCGCTCTTCGCCGTCATGCGCGAGCGCGGCGTCGGCTCGGTGGCCATGGAGGTCTCCAGCCACGCCCTGCGCCTGGGCCGCGTCGACGGCTGCGTCTTCGACGTCGCGGTCTTCAACAACCTCAGCCCGGAGCACATGGAGTTCCACTCCGGCATGGAGGACTACTTCCAGGCCAAGGCGGAGCTCTTCACCAAGAGCCGCAGCCGCGCCGGCGTGGTCAACCTCGACGACGAGTACGGCCGCCGGCTCGCCGCCGGCGAGTCCGAGGTGCCCGTCACCACCTTCTCCGCCGAGGGCCACCCGGACGCCGACTGGCGCGCGGCCGACGTCGAGATCGGCCCGTTCGACTCGGTCTTCACGATCCTCGGCCCGCAGGGCGAGCGCGTCCGGGCCAGGGCGCCGCTCGCCGGCCCGTTCAACGTCGCCAACACCCTGGCGGCCGTCGTGGCCCTCGTCGCGGCCGGGATCGACCCGCAGACCGCCGCCGACGGCGTCGCCGCCGTGCCCGGCGTGCCCGGCCGCCTGGAGCGTGTCGACGCCGGCCAGCCCTACCTGGCCGTGGTCGACTACGCGCACAAGACGGACGCCGTCGAATCGGTTCTCCGCGCGCTGCGCAAGGTCTGCACCGGCCGCATCCACGCCGTCCTCGGCTGCGGCGGCGACCGCGACACCACCAAGCGCGCCCCCATGGGCGCGGCCCTCGCCCGGCTCGCCGACACCGCCGTGCTGACCTCCGACAACCCCCGCTCCGAGGACCCGCTCGCGATCCTCGCCGCCATGCTCACGGGCGCCGCCGAGGTGCCCGTCCACGAGCGCGGCACCGTCCTGCTGCTGGAGGACCGGGCCGACGCGATCGCCGCGGCGGTCGCCCGGGCCGGGGCCGACGACATCGTCCTGATCCTCGGCAAGGGCCACGAGCAGGGCCAGGACATCAACGGCGTCGTCCGCCCCTTCGACGACCGCCAGGTGCTGCGCGAGGCCGTCGAAGCCGCGCTGCGCTCGTTGACCACGCACCGGAACGACCAGGGATGACAGACCGCCATGCGCGCACAACCCTCCCCCCGGAAGCTCTCCCGAACGGCCGGAGGTAAATCTCAGTGATCGCTCTGTCCCTCGCCGAGATCGCCGCCATCGTCGGCGGGCAGCAGCACGACATACCGGACCCCGGCCGCATGGCCGAAGGCCCGGTCGTGCGCGACTCCCGCGACGTACGGCCCGGCAGCCTCTTCGCCGCCATCGCCGGTGAGCGCGTCGACGGCCACGACTTCGCCGAGCGCGCCGTCGCCGACGGCGCCGTGGCCGTCCTGGCCACCCGCCCCGTCGGCGTCCCCGCCATCGTCGTCCCGGACGTCGTGGCCGCCCTCGGCGCCCTCGCCCGCGCCGTCGTGGACAAGCTCGGCACCGACGTGGTGGCCCTGACCGGCTCCGCCGGCAAGACCAGCACCAAGGACCTGATCGCCCAGCTGCTGCAGCGGCTCGGCCCCACCGTGTGGACCCCCGGCTCCCTCAACAACGAGATCGGGCTGCCCCTGACGGCCCTGACCGCCGGCCCCGAGACCCGCACCCTCGTCCTGGAGATGGGCGCCCGCGGCATCGGCCACATCCGCTACCTGACCGAGCTGACCCCGCCGCGCATCGGCGTCGTCCTCAACGTCGGCACCGCCCACGTCGGCGAGTTCGGCGGCCGCGAGCAGATCGCCGTGGCCAAGGGCGAGCTCGTCGAGGCGCTGCCCCCGGCGGACGCCGGCGGCGTCGCCGTGCTCAACGCCGACGACCCCCTGGTGCGCGCCATGAGCGACCGCACCAAGGCCCGCACGGTCCTCTTCGGCGAGGCCGCCGACGCCCACGTGCGCGCCGAGGACGTCCGCCTCACCGCGACCGGCCAGCCCTCCTTCACGCTTCACACACCCACCGGGTGCGCCGCCGTGACCATGCGGCTGTACGGTGAGCACCACGTGTCGAACGCGCTCGCCGCCGCCGCCGTCGCCCATGAGCTGGGCATGCCCGTGACAGAGATCGCCACTGCGCTCTCCGAGGCCGGCCAGCTCTCCCGCTGGCGGATGGAGGTCACCGAGCGCGCGGACGGCGTGACGATCGTCAACGACGCCTACAACGCCAACCCCGAGTCCATGCGAGCCGCGCTGCGCGCGCTGGCCGCCATGGGCGCCGCCGCCACGGCGAAGGGGGCCCGCACGTGGGCGGTGCTCGGTCGGATGGCCGAGCTCGGCGAGGAGTCACTCGCCGAGCACGACGCGGTCGGACGGCTCGCCGTCCGGCTCAATGTCGGCAAGCTCGTTGCAGTCGGGGGCAGGGAAGCGGCCTGGCTGCAGATGGGCGCCTATAACGAGGGTTCGTGGGGTGAGGAGTCGGTGCACGTGTCCGACGCGCAGGCGGCGGTCGACCTGTTGCGCAGCGAGCTGCGCCCGGGTGACGTCGTGCTGGTGAAGGCGTCCAGGTCGGTGGGGCTGGAGCGGGTGGCTGAGCAGCTGCTCGCCGTCGACGGTGAGGTCGCCGGCTGATGAACCAGATCCTCTTCGCGGGTGTCATCGGTCTCTTCCTGACCCTCATCGGCACCCCGCTGCTGATCAAGTTCCTCGCCCGCAAGGGCTACGGCCAGTTCATCCGCGACGACGGCCCGCGCGGCCACGCCGGGAAGAAGGGCACGCCCACCATGGGTGGCATCGCCTTCATCCTGGCCACGCTGATCGCCTACGCGCTGACGAAGGTCATCACCAGCCACGAGCCGACCTTCTCCGGTCTGCTGGTGCTGTTCCTGACGGCGGGCATGGGCCTCGTCGGCTTCCTCGACGACTACATCAAGATCGTCAAGCAGCGGAGCCTGGGCCTGCGGGCCAAGGCGAAGATGGCCGGCCAGCTGATCGTCGGCATCGCCTTCGCCGTCCTGGCCCTGCAGTTCGCGGACACCCGCGGCCAGACCCCGGCCTCCATGCGGCTCTCCTTCACCCAGGACTTCGGCTGGTCCGTCGGCCCGGTCATCTTCGTGGTGTGGGCGCTGTTCATGATCCTCGCGATGTCGAACGGCGTGAACCTCACCGACGGCCTCGACGGCCTGGCCACCGGCGCCTCGGTGATGGTCTTCGGCGCCTACGTCTTCATCGGCACCTGGCAGCACGGCCAGTCCTGCGGCAACCCGCTGACCGCCGGTTCCGGCTGTTACGAGGTACGCGATCCACTCGACCTCGCCGTCGTGGCCTCGGCCCTGATGGGCTCCTGCTTCGGCTTCCTGTGGTGGAACACCTCGCCCGCCAAGATCTTCATGGGCGACACCGGCTCGCTGGCCCTCGGCGGCGCCCTCGCGGGCCTTGCGATCTGCTCGCGCACCGAGCTGCTGCTCGCCCTCCTCGGCGGCCTCTTCGTGCTGATCACCCTGTCGGTGGTCATCCAGGTCGGTTCGTTCCGCCTCACCGGGAAGCGAGTCTTCCGGATGGCCCCGCTCCAGCACCACTTCGAACTCAAGGGGTGGAGCGAAGTCCTCGTGGTGGTCCGCTTCTGGATCATCCAGGGCCTGTGCGTGGCTGTCGGCCTCGGAATCTTCTACGCGGGATGGCTGGCCATCAAGTGACGCACCCCTCCGCCTCCGCCGCCTGGAGCGGCAAGAACATCACCGTCGCCGGCCTCGGCGTGAGCGGCATCAGCGCCGCCCGCGCCCTGGCCGGCCTCGGCGCCCGGGTGACCGTCGTCGACGGCGGCGACAGCCCGAAGCTGCGCGAGCGCGCCGCGGCCGTCGAGGCCGAGGGCATCGCCGTCCGCCTCGGCGACGCGGAGACCCTGCCCGAGGGCACGGAGCTCGTCGTCACCTCCCCCGGCTGGAAGCCGTCGAGCCCGCTGTTCGCGGCGGCCGCCGAGGCCGGCGTGGAGGTCGTGGGCGACGTGGAGATCGCCTGGCGCCTGCGCGGCGAGAGCGGCCGCAAGCCGGCCGCCTGGCTCGCGGTCACCGGCACCAACGGCAAGACCACCACGGTCCAGATGCTCGCCTCGATCCTCGGGGCCGCGGGCCTGCGCACGCGGGCCGTCGGCAACATCGGCACGCCGATCATCGACGTGGTGCTGGGCGAGGAGGAGTACGACGTCCTCGCCGTCGAGCTCTCCAGCTACCAGCTCCACTGGGCGCCGTCCGTCCGCGCCCACTCCGCGGCCGTCCTGAACCTCGCCCCCGACCACCTCGACTGGCACGGCTCCATGCGGGAGTACGCCGCCGACAAGGGCCGGATCTACGAGGGCAACCAGGTCGCCTGCGTCTACAACGCCGCCGACCCCGCCACCGAGCACCTGGTCCGCCAGGCCGACGTCGAGGAGGGCTGCCGCGCGATCGGCTTCACCCTCGGCGCCCCCGGCCCGTCCATGCTCGGCGTGGTCGAGGGCATCCTCGTGGACCGGGCCTTCGTGGCGGACCGGCAGACGACCGCGCAGGAGCTCGCCGAGGTCTCCGACGTGAAGCCCGCGGCCCCGCACAACGTCGCCAACGCCCTCGCGGCCGCGGCCCTGGCCCGGGCCTTCGGCGTCGAGCCCGCGGCCGTGCGGGAGGGCCTGCGCGCCTTCCGGCCGGACGCCCACCGCATCGCCCACGTCGCGGACGTCGCCGGCGTCGCGTACGTGGACGACTCCAAGGCCACGAACACCCACGCCGCCGAGGCGTCCCTCGCGGCCTACGAGTCGATCGTGTGGATCGCCGGCGGGCTCGCCAAGGGCGCCACCTTCGACAGCCTCGTCACCAAGGCCGCCAAGCGGCTGCGCGGCGTCGTCCTCATCGGGGCCGACCGGGCCCTGATCGCGGAAGCGCTGGCGCGACACGCCCCGGATGTGCCGGTGGTCGACCTCGACCGGACCGACACTGGGGCGATGGCCGCGGCGGTGCGGGAAGCCGCACGGCTCGCCGGGCCGGGGGACACCGTGCTCATGGCCCCGGCCTGCGCCTCGATGGACATGTTCACCGACTACAACAAGCGCGGCGAGGCCTTCGCCGAGGCGGTCCGGGACCTGGCCGGCCAGGAGCCCGGCGGCGCAGGCGCCTAGCGGCACGGCTCCTTGTGACGGCCGGGAGGTCTCTCAGCCCTGAGAGACCTCCCGGCCGGTCCCGACGGAACGGTGCAGCCGTACGCCGCCGGAGACCAGCGAAGGGGACACCCGGATGCACGCGGACGACACCCTGAGGCCGTCCGGCCCTTGGACGGCCCTGCGCGG
>NZ_JBAMDC010000312.1:0-7714 GCF_036961605.1 Streptomyces sp. KLMMK | reverse complement strand
CGCAGGCCGCGGAGGACATCAGGGCGCGCGCGGCGTCGGTCTCCAGGCCGAGGACGGCGGCAACCTCGGGGGCGGTCAGGCCGTGCCGGACGGCCAGTTCGAGCGCTTCGCGCTGCTCGGCGGTGGTCCCGGCGGCCTCGGGCCAGGCGAGCAGCGCGAGCTCGGCCCGGCGGTAGGAATCCGGCGGGGCGGGTGACTCGCAGCCGGGGGTGTCCGGGGCGTCCGGGTTCTCCGGGGCGACGAGCCGGCGCAGGCAGGCCCAGCGGGCGAGCGCGTAGAGCCAGGAGCGGCGCAGTTCCTCGTCGGCGGGGGCGCGCTCGGACCGCTTCTCGGCGAGGGCGAGGGCTTCGCCGAGGGCGGCGGTCGCGGCGTCGTGCTCGCACAGCACCGACAGGCAGTAGGTGAAGAGCCCGTCGAGGTGGGCGTCGTACCGGTGGGGCGGCTGCTGGGCGAGGGTGTCGTGCGGGCCGGACGGCACGGCGGGGATGCGGGCCGTCCCGGCCGCCTCGGCGGCGGGCGTCGCGGTCCCGTGGGCGGGCTGCTCCTCGTACGCCGGCTGCTCCTCGTACGGCTCCTCGTACGCCGGCTGTGCGTGCTGATTGTCCCGAGGCGGGCGGGCCTCGCGCGGCGCACCGCGGTGTGCGCGGTGCGCGCCGGTGGCATGCGGTCGGTGCTCTGGCCTCCTGGTCATCATCCCGGCGACGGTAGGCCGGTGACGGGCCGTTGCTGCCACTGCCGACGCAGGTTTAACCCATTCGGGTGACGTTCTCCCGCAAAATAGGGACACGGCTGCGCTGTCCCCCTTGTGTTTGCGGGGGAAGCCCCGCCGGACCGCAGAAACAGGCGGCTCCGCGGTTCTGGTAATGAACGGAGCCCTGCGCGCCCCGCGCCGGGCGGGGGCCCCGGAATGTCAGTGGCCCCCGCTACGGTGGCTCGCATGGCTGCCCGCACTTCTCGCTCGTCCGCCAAGGACCGGCCCTCCTACCGCTGCACCGAGTGCGGCTGGACCACCGTCAAGTGGCTCGGCCGCTGCCCCGAGTGCCAGGCGTGGGGCACGGTCGAGGAGTACGGCGCGCCCGCCGTGCGGACGACGGCGCCCGGCCGCGTCTCCTCGGCCGCCCTGCCCATCGGCCAGGTCGACGGCCGGCAGGCCACGGCGCGCAGCACGGGTGTGGACGAGCTGGACCGCGTCCTGGGCGGCGGGCTCGTGCCCGGTGCGGTGGTGCTGATCGCGGGCGAGCCGGGCGTCGGCAAGTCCACGCTCCTGCTGGACGTGGCGGCGAAGGCCGCGTCCGAGGAGCACCGCACGCTCTATGTGACGGGCGAGGAGTCCGCGAGCCAGGTGCGCATGCGCGCGGACCGCATCGGCGCGATCGACGACCACCTCTATCTGGCGGCCGAGACGGATCTGTCCGCCGTGCTGGGCCACCTCGACTCCGTCAAGCCGTCCCTGCTGATCCTGGACTCGGTGCAGACGGTGGCCTCGCCGGAGATCGACGGCGCTCCGGGCGGCATGGCGCAGGTGCGCGAGGTAGCGGGTGCGCTGATCCGGGCCTCCAAGGAGCGGGGCATGGCCACGCTCCTGGTCGGTCACGTCACCAAGGACGGCGCGATCGCGGGCCCGCGCCTGCTGGAGCACCTGGTCGACGTGGTGCTGAGCTTCGAGGGCGACCGGCACGCGCGGCTGCGCCTGGTGCGCGGCGTGAAGAACCGCTACGGGGCGACGGACGAGGTCGGCTGCTTCGAGCTGCACGACGAGGGCATCACCGGTCTGGCCGATCCGAGCGGCCTGTTCCTCACCCGCCGTGACGAGCCCGTCCCGGGCACGTGTCTGACGGTCACGCTGGAGGGCCGCCGCCCGCTGGTGGCCGAGGTGCAGGCGCTGACGGTCGATTCGCAGATCCCCTCGCCCCGCCGCACCACCTCGGGCCTGGAGACCTCGCGGGTGTCGATGATGCTGGCGGTGCTGGAGCAGCGGGGCCGGATCAGCGCGCTGGGCAAGCGGGACATCTACAGCGCCACGGTGGGCGGCGTGAAGCTGTCCGAGCCGGCCGCGGACCTGGCCGTGGCGCTGGCCCTGGCGAGCGCCGCGAGCGACACCCCGCTGCCGAAGAACCTGGTGGCGATCGGCGAGGTGGGCCTGGCCGGAGAGGTCCGCCGGGTCACCGGAGTGCAGCGCCGGCTGGCGGAGGCGGCCCGGCTGGGCTTCACCCACGCGCTGGTCCCGGGCGACCCCGGGAAGGTGCCCGCGGGCATGCGCGTGGTGGAGGTGGCGGACATAGGCGAGGCGCTTCGAGTGCTGCCCAAGCGGGTACCCCGGGAGAACCGGCGCCGAGCCGGGTCGGACGACCGAGCCGGGGAGAGCCCTGTCCAAGCGGGTGGGGGCCCTCTTTAATAGGCTGGACGAAGGCTGGACGCCCGCATACGCCAGTAGACTTTGCCCTGGTCTCGCCCGTACGTACGGATAGCAGGGCGGCCTGCGGCACCGTTGACCTTGCGACCGGAGGAGTGCAGTGGCAGCCAACGACCGGGCATCGGGCCCCGGCAAGGCCGGGGGTTCCTCCGGTGCCGACGGTCTGATGCGCGCCTCGCTGAGCGCCGTCGCGCCCGGCACGGCCTTGCGCGACGGCCTGGAGCGCGTCCTCCGCGGCAATACGGGCGGTCTCATCGTCCTGGGCATGGACAAGACGGTGGAGTCCATGTGCACGGGCGGTTTCGTCCTGGACGTGGAGTTCAGCGCCACGCGCCTGCGCGAGCTCTGCAAGCTCGACGGCGCCCTGATCCTCGACAAGGACATCACCAAGATCGTGCGGGCGGGCGTGCAGCTCCTGCCGGACGCGTCGATCGCCACCGAGGAGACGGGCACGCGGCACCGCACGGCGCAGCGCGTGTCCATCCAGTGCGGCTTCCCCGTGGTCTCCGTCAGCCAGTCGATGCGTCTGATCGCGCTGTACGTGGACGGCGAGCGGCGGACGCTGGAGGAGTCCGGGGCGATCCTCTCCCGGGCCAACCAGGCCCTGGCCACCCTGGAGCGCTACAAGCTCCGGCTGGACGAGGTCGCGGGCACCCTCTCCGCCCTGGAGATCGAGGACCTGGTCACCGTCCGCGACGTGACCGCGGTCTGCCAGCGCCTGGAGCTGGTGCGCCGCATCGCCACGGAGATCGCGGAGTACGTGGTGGAGCTGGGCACCGACGGCCGCCTGCTCTCCCTGCAGCTGGACGAGCTGATCGCGGGCGTCGAGCCCGAGCGCGACCTGGTCGTGCGGGACTATGTCCCGGAGCCGACAGCCAAGCGCACCCGCACGGTCCCCGAGGCCCTGTCCGAGCTGGACGCCCTCACCCACCCCGAGCTGCTGGAGCTGCCCATCGTGGCGCGCGCCCTGGGCTACAGCGGCTCTCCGGAGACGCTGGACTCCGCGGTCTCGCCGCGCGGCTACCGCCTGCTGGCGAAGGTGCCGCGCCTGCCCGGCGCGATCATAGAGCGGCTGGTCGACCACTTCGGCGGGCTGCAGAAGCTGCTGGCCGCCAGCGTGGACGACCTGCAGACGGTCGACGGCGTCGGCGAGGCCCGCGCCCGCTCGGTCCGCGAGGGGCTGTCGCGGCTGGCGGAGTCCTCGATCCTCGAACGCTACGTCTGAGCCCCTGCGCCTGAGGCACCTGCGTCGGAGAGCCGTCCACGTCAGAGGTATCCACGTCGGAACCGTCCACGTCGGAGGCCCCTGCCTCGGAGGTCCCCGCATCCGGGGGCCGGGCGGTCGCCGCGACCGTTCAGCCGGCCTCGAACGCCCCGTCCAGGACGGATCGGCCGTACGGCTCCCGCCGCACCCGGGTCGAACGGCCGGGCGGCGCGGCCGCACGCCCGGTCGTCAACGCTTTTCGTCAGGCCTTCTCCAGGGTGAATTCCACCTTTTCGGTGACACCCGCGATCCTGACCTCGGCCCGGTACTTACCGGCGCCCGCGGCCCCCTCGCCGGAAGGCGTCGCACAGCGCGGGGCGCTGCGCTTGCGGTCCCATTCCACCGTGCGCTTCGTCTCGCCCGAACCGGGGAGCTCGACCAGCACCGCGCCCGTGGCCCGGGGGCAGTCGTCCGAGGCCCACACGTGGTCGTCGCCGTCGATATGCGCAATCTTCAGAATGGCGGCGGCGGAACCGAAGTTCACCTTGCAGGCACTTCCGCCGGAGTTCTTCACGACGATCTCGAACTTCGGCTTCTCGTCGGGCCCGTAGGAGTCCTTCACACTGCGGATCGCGAGCCGCACCGAGCCGGGCCCGCAGTCGGGCAGGGACGAGCCGGCCGGAACGGCCTTGCCGTCGCCGGTGCCGAGGGCGCCGCCGCCGCCCGTGCCCGTCGTCCCGCCACCGCCCGTGCCGGAGCCACCGGCCCCCGAGGTGCCACCGCCGGAGCGGCCGTCACCGGCACCACCGCCCGTGCCACCGCCCGTGCCACCGCTGCCCGACTCGCCGCGCCCGCCCGGGCGTTGGCTGAAGTGCGGGCCGGATGGCACCGGTCCGGGGGTGATGGTGGTGTTGTCGGCCGGGTTCTTCCCGTCCGAGCCCTTGCCCTGGTCATCACCTGAGCCGCCGTCACCCCCGAGGGTGACGAACCAGAGCCCGACGAGAACGAGAAGGCCGAGCAGGCCAAGCGCAACTGCCCTCCGCCGCCAATAGATGGAGGAGGGAAGCGGCCCGATCGGATTGCGCAGAGATCCCACGCGAAGACTCTACGAGACATCGGCGGGGGCACCGGCCCATACCCGCCGGGTGGGTGCCCGATTTTCTCATCATCGGCCCGCCGTCAGGCGGTTTTCGCGGTCCGCCGTCTGACGAAAGTCGGATGGACTGCCTGCCGATAGCCCGGTGTGGCGCCGAAGTGACGGACCGTAGGCTCCCGGAACCATGGACACCGTGGACAACGACCTCTATCGCGACGTCACCGAATTCGCCCGCTCCACACCGGAGTGGGTGCACAGCCTTGCGGAAATCGGCACGGAGGCCGGGCTGTTGCTGCTGATGGCCGTCGCCGTCGCCGTCTGGTGGCGCAACAGGAGGACGGGGGCGCGCGGCGTCGCGCTCGCGCTGCTCGTACCGGTCACGACCGCGGTCGCCTACGGGATCAGCGAGATCGTCAAGAGCCTGGTGGACGAGGAGCGGCCGTGCCGGGCGGTCCGGGGCGCGGTCGCCTCGCTCGCGCCCTGCCCGCCGCACGGCGACTGGTCGTTCCCCAGCAACCACGCGACGCTCGCGGCCGCGCTGGCCACGGGAATCGTCCTCGCGCGGCGGATCCTGGCGTGGGCCGTGCTGCCCATGGCGCTGCTCGTCGCCTTCTCGCGGGTCTTCCTCGGTGTGCACTACCCGCACGACGTGGCCGCGGGTCTCCTGCTCGGCGCCGCCGTGGCGCTCCTGGGCGGGCTGCTGCTCGCGCGGTGGGCCACCTCGCTCGTGGACCGGGCGGGGCGGGGGCGGCTGCGGGTGCTGGTGCGGGCGTAAGCCGGACGCGGGTCCGCGGCCGTGCCCGAGGGGCGGGTCCCGCAGGGGCGGGTCCCGCAGGGGCGGGTCCCGCAGGGGCGGGTCCCGCAGGGCTCACGCGGGCCTCACGGGGGCCTCACGCCGCCGGGCGCGTCCACTCCGTCTTGTGGCCGAAGCCTTGGCCGTTGTCGATCAGCCGCAGCCAGTCGGGGCGCAGCTCCCACAGGTCGGTGCGTTCCATCGCCTGCCGGAGCCGGTCGTTGTGGTCGACGTACGGGAAGCGCTCGGTGTACGCGCGCCACCCGGCCTCGCGCTCCGCGCCCTCCAGGCGGCGGCAGGTGCCGCGGCCTTGAATGCCCGTCAGGGCCGTCCACACCTGTCCGTCGCGCTGGGCGGTGAACGCGACCCGGCCACCACCCGGGTCGCCCGTGCCCGGGTCGCCCGTGCTCGCGGCGACGAGGGCGCGCCCGTGCCGGGTGGTGGCCGAGGTGACGAAGAGCAGCGCGGTGGTGTCGTCGCCGGGCGGTCCGGCCGGTTCGGCGGGCCCGGCGAGGGCGTAGAGCACCGCGCAGGCCTGCGGGCCGTCCTCGTCCGCGTAGGCCAGGGTGAGGGTCGAGTGCGCGTCGAGAGCCGCCCGGATCTCGCGCGGCGGCCGCTGCTCCGTATCGCTCATGGCCCCATTCCACCGCGTCCGGCCGGAGCCGACCAATCGGGGGGCCGGTCAGCCCACGACCGGACCGGTGACCAGCCCCGCCTCGTGGGCGACGATCGCGGCCTGCACCCGGTTGCCGGCCCCCAGCCGGTCGAGGACCGCGCTGACGTAGCCCTTGACGGTGCCCTCCACCAGGTGGAGGCGCCGGCCGATGCCCGCGTTCGAAAGCCCTTCGCCCAGCAGGGCGAGGACCTCGCGCTCGCGGGCCGTCAGCCCGGCGATCCGGGCGCGGGCGGCGGCAGCGCGCGTCAGGCGCTCGCCGCCGAGCTCGGCGATGACGTGCAGGGCGACCTTCGGGGAGAGGTAGGCTCCGCCGTCCGCGACGGCGCGGACACCGGCCATCAGCTCGTAGGGGTCGCCGGACTTGAGCAGGAAGCCGGTGGCCCCGCCGCCCAGGGCGCGGGAGACGTAGGCGTCCTCGGAGAAGGTGGTGAGGATCGCGACGGCCGTGCCGGGCACGCTCCGGCGGATCTCCTCGCAGGCGGCGAGGCCGTCCAGGCGCGGCATGCGGATGTCGAGGAGGGCCACGTCCGGCCGGTGGGCGCGGGCGGCTTCGACGGCTTCGTGGCCGTCCGCCGCCTCCGCGACCACCTCGATGCCGGGGTCGGCGGACAGGATCGCGCAGACTCCGGCGCGGATCATCGCCTCGTCGTCGGCGACGAGGACTTTGACGGTGCTCACCGCGGCCACTCCTTCTCTTCCTTCTCTTCCTTCTCTTCCTTCTCTTCCTTCTCTTCCTTCTCGTCCCGCTCTTCCTTCTCGTCCCGCTCTTCCTGTTCCGCGGCGCCGGAGGCGCCGGCGCGCGGGATGCGGCTCTTGGCGACGAGGTGCCCGTCGCGGAAGCAGAGCCGGAAATGGTCGACGCTGACGAAGAGTTCGCCGCTTGCCCGGTAGTAGCGGCACTCCGCGCCGGCGGGCGGGGCGCCCGGGGCCCGGTCGGCCGGCGGGTCGGCGACCTGCCGGTCCGGCAGGAACGGAGCGACCTCGCCGTAGGGCGCACCGACGTCCAAGGCGGCGTAATCGGCGGGCTTCAGGACCGAGTGGCCCTTGACGTACGCGTACCAGCCGAAGGCCGCGGCGACGAAGACGGTTCCGGCGGCGGCCGCGACGGCGAAGGGGACGGCGAACCGGCGCCGGGCGGTGCGGTGGGCCTGGGCGAGGCCCGCCGGCTGTCCGGCCCCTCCGGCGGGCGAGGGCCGGGGTGCGGGGCGGGGCCCGGGCTCGTGCGGCAGCCGTGCGCTCACCTCGAACCCGCCGTCGTCCCCGGAGGGCCCCGCCGTGAACGCGCCTCCCGCGAGTGCCACCCGCTCCCGCAGGCCCAGCAGGCCCGTACCGCCTCCGGGTGCCGGGGACGCAGACGCGGGGGCCGGGCCCGGGCCGGTCGCGACCGTCACCGAGGTCTCCCCCGCCCCGCTCGCCCCGCTCTCACCGCTCGCCCCGCTCGCCCCGCTCTCCACGGTCACCGAGACCTCCGCCCCCGGCGCGTGCTTGGCCGCGTTCGTCAGCGCCTCCTGGACGACGCGGTACGCGGCCCG
>NZ_JBAMDC010000311.1:0-7763 GCF_036961605.1 Streptomyces sp. KLMMK | reverse complement strand
CGCGCACACCACGGCGGCCGCGCCCGGGCGGCGCAGGAGGCTCCGTGCGGACCGGGAGAAGGCCGACGAGATCCGGGCGGAGTTCGTCCACGCGTGGGAGGGCTACAAGCGGTTCGCCTGGGGGCACGACGAGGTCCTCCCGGTGTCAGGCCGCTACCACGACTTCTTCGCCAGGAACCACCCGGTGGGCCTGTCAATCATCGAGGCGCTCGACACCCACTACCTGATGGAGCTCGACGCCGAGGTCGACCGCTGCACCGACTGGATCAGGAACCACCTGGACTTCGACGTCGACGCCGACTTCCAGGTTTTCGAGTGCACCATCCGGCTGGTGGGGGGCCTCCTTTCGGGCTACCTCGCCACCGGGGAGAAGGTCCTGCTCGACCGGTGCACCGACCTGGCCGACCGGCTGCTGCCCGCCTTCACCTCGTCGCCCACCGGCATGCCGTACCGGTACGTCAACCTGCGGACGGGGCACGTTTCCGGTGCGACGCTGCCGCTGGCCGAGATCGGCACCAACATCCTGGAGTTCGGCGTCCTCTCCCGGGTCACCGGCGACGGGCGGTACCGGCAGGCGGCCGAGCGCGCCCTGCGCGCGGTCGTCGAGCGACGCTCCTCGCTCGACCTGCTGGCCACCCGGCTGGACGTCGGGACCGGCCGGTGGGCGGACCGCGACAGCGTCGCCGTGAACCCCCCGGCGGACTCGTTCTACGAGTACCTGTGGGGCGCCTGGCTGATGTTCCACGACAAGGACTGCCGGGACTGGTTCAGGATGTTCACCGCCGCGATGCGCAAGCACCAGGCGGAGCGCGTGGACGGCAGGCTCTGGTTCAAGCACGTCGACTTCCGCACCGGGAAGCTGATCAGCCGGCGCCAGTCCGCGCTGGCCGTCGCCGTCCTGCCGGTCGGCGGGGACAACGACCTCGCGGCGGACTACTACCGTTCCTGGACGGCCGTCCTGGACAAGTACGAGGTCATCCCCGAGGAGATCGACTACGCCCGCCTGCAGGCCCTGAGCCGCCGCAACGACCTGCGTCCCGAATACGCCAACTGCGCCTTCCAGCTGTGGTGGCAGACCGGGGACCCGTACTACCGGACGACGGCCTGGCAGTACTTCCGCAACCTCAGGAAGCACCACCGCGTCCCGGGCGGCTACACGGTGGTCACCGACGTCACCCGGCAGCCCAAGACCAAGGGCGACCACTGCCCCGCGTATGTCTTCGCCGAGAACTTCAAGTGGCTCTACCTCACCTTCGCCGGCGCCCCGCGGTTCGACTACGAGCACGGCTGGCTCAGCACGGAGGGCAAGGTCCTCGAGGGCTTCCGGAAGGCGAAGAGAACCACGGACGCAGAAGCCGGCAAGGACGTGTGAGCCACGGAGGGGCGGACCGGCCACACCCGCATGCTCATCGGATCGGCATATTGATGGTGGAACCCCCGGGTATGTCGCACTCGTCTAGCACATCGGTTCGATGGCGAGTGGTGACGATCTGAGGAGACATTGGTGGCAGGCGAGTCCCCCGGCGTGGCGGAGCGGAAGAAGGAGCCGGAGGAGCCGGCGACGCAGCGCCCGGAGCCCGCGGAGCAGACGGCAGTAGGGGAGCCCGGGGCGCCCGCGGAGCAGAAGGCACCGGAAGAGCCCGAGGCAGCCGCGGAGCAGCAGGCACCCGCGGGCCGGGAGGCAGCCGCGGAACGGCAAGTGCCCACGGAACGGCCCGCGCCTGCGCCCGTACCCACACCCGTACCTGCGCCTGCACCCGCACCCGCACCCGCGCCCGCGCCCGCGCCCGCGGAACGACGAACGGCCACGGAGCAGCCCGCCCCGCTCGATCTGCTCGCGCAGCTCACCAACCGCCCCGCTCCCCCGCCGTCGGCGGCCCGCACCGTGACGCGGCGGCTGAAGATCTGGGCCCCGCTCGTCCTGCTGCTGGCCGTCGTCCTCGGCGTCGTCCAGCTGCTGCGGCCGCTGCCGGATCCGCGGTTCACGCTCGCCGGGGACCCGTACACCTTCACCGGCGAGGCGTTCTCCATGCCGTGGCCGGAGGAGGGCCAGGCGGCGGCCAGGGTCGTGGGCGTCGGCAGCCTCGGCACGCACGGCGAGCAGAAGCCCGTACCGACGGCGAGCGTCGCCAAGGTCATGACCGCGTACGTGATCCTCAAGGAGCACCCGCTCAAGAGCGGGGAGGAGGGCGAGCGGATCACGATCGACGCCACGGCGGCCAAGGAGGCGGGCGCCCAGGAGGAGTCGCGCGTGGAGGTCTCGGAGGGGCAGACCTACACCCGGTTCCAGATGCTGCAGATGCTGCTGATCCCCTCCGGCAACAACATCGCGCGGCAGCTGGCCCGCTGGGACGCGGGGTCGGAGGACGCCTTCGTGAAGAAGATGAACGAGGCGGCCCGGGACCTCGGCATGGACGACACGACGTACACCGACCCCAGCGGGCTGGACGCGTCGACCGTGAGCACCGCCGCGGACCAGGTCAAGCTGGCCGAGGAGGTCATGAAGAACGACGTCCTGCGGAAGATCGTCAGGATGCCGAACGCCGACGTCCCCGGCCTGCCCGGGCGGATCTACAACAACAACGACGACCTGCTGGTCTCCAACCCGGGCGGGCTCGGCATCAAGACCGGGTCGAGCAGTCCGGCGGGCGGGACGCTGATGTGGGCGGCGAAGCGGACGATCGAGGGCAAGGAGCGCCTGATCGTCGGCGCGACCATGGCCCAGCGGCAGCCGGGCAGCAACGACGCCAACGCCCACCTGAAGGTCGTCAAGGAGCGCAGCTACAAGATGATCAAGGCAGTGCAGGACGCCCTCGCCCCCGCCACGGTGGTCCGGAAGGGTGATGTCGTGGGGTACGTGGATGACGGCCTCGGCGGCCGGACGCCGGTCGTCGCCACCGCGGACCTGCGCGCCGTGGGCTGGGGCGGGCTGAAGGCGGAGCTCGAACTCACCGCCGGCGGCAAGGGCATCCCGCACGCGGCCGCGGCCGGCACGGAGGTCGGGGCGCTGGCCGTAGGAACCGGCCCGGGCCGGGCGCAGGTGCCCGTCGCGCTCCGGAAGGACATGGCGGCACCGGGCGCGGGGGCCAAGCTGACCCGCCTCGGCTGAGGGCCCTCATGAGGCCCGTGAGAGGCCCTCGCGAGGATGCGCGAGGGCCTCTCACGGGCCTCTCGCCGTGCCCGGCGCGGGTCCTGCCGTGACGGCCGCGCGCACCGTGTGAAGTTCTGCTGTTGCCCGGCTTAAGAAAACCTCGATGGACTTCACGGTCACCACTGGGCACATTGGTGCGCGCAAAAGAATCACGCGTCACCTCACCACGCCTGGAGCCGCAGCCATGAAGGCACTCGTCAAGCACAAGGCCGAGCCCGGGCTGTGGCTCATGGACGTCCCGGAGCCGGAGTACGGCCCCGACGACGTCATGATCAAGGTGCTGCGCACCGGCATCTGCGGCACCGACCTGCACATCCGCTCCTGGGACGGCTGGGCCCAGGGCGCGGTGAAGACCCCGCTCGTGCTCGGTCACGAGTTCGTCGGCGAGGTCGCCGCCGTGGGCGCGGACGTGCAGGACATCACGGCCGGCGACCTGGTCAGCGGCGAGGGCCACCTCGTCTGCGGCAAGTGCCGCAACTGCCTGGCCGGCCGCCGCCACCTGTGCCGCAGCACGGTCGGCCTCGGCGTCGGCCGCGACGGCGCGTTCGCCGAGTACGTCGTGCTGCCCGCCTCCAACGTCTGGGTGCACCGCACGAAGGTCGACCTCGACGTCGCCGCGATCTTCGACCCGTTCGGCAACGCCGTGCACACCGCGCTCTCCTTCCCGCTGGTCGGCGAGGACGTGCTGATCACGGGCGCGGGCCCGATCGGCATCATGGCCGTGGCCGTCGCCAAGCACGCCGGCGCCCGCAACGTCGTCATCACCGACGTCAGCGAGCCGCGCCTGGAGATCGCCCGCAAGGCGGGCGCGACCCTGGCCCTCAACGTCTCCGACGCCGGCATCGCGGACGCGCAGCGCCTGCTCGGCCTGCGCGAGGGCTTCGACGTCGGCCTGGAGATGTCCGGCCGGCCCGAGGCCATG
Organism: Streptomyces sp. KLMMK; assembly: GCF_036961605.1. Taxonomy (NCBI): domain Bacteria; kingdom Bacillati; phylum Actinomycetota; class Actinomycetes; order Kitasatosporales; family Streptomycetaceae; genus Streptomyces; species Streptomyces sp. KLMMK. The sequence goes on along the minus strand of NZ_JBAMDC010000311.1, from coordinate 3,690 downwards.
CGCGACATGATCGCCAACATGACGCACGGCGGCAAAATCGCCATGCTGGGCCTGCCCGCCCAGGAGTTCCCCGTCGACTGGGCGAAGGTCGTCACCTCGATGATCACCGTCAAGGGCATCTACGGCCGGGAGATGTACGAGACCTGGTACGCGATGACGGTGCTGCTCGAGGGCGGCCTCGACCTCAGTCCGGTGATCACCGGACGGTACTCGTACAAGGACTTCGACGCGGCCTTCGACGAGGCCGCCACCGCCCGCAGCGGCAAGATCATCCTCGACTGGACCGCCTGACCCGCCCGGCCGCCCCTCCGCCGGGCGGCCGCCCCGGCCCGGCAGCCCCTCTTTTTCTTCCGTAAGGAGTCCCCCGCATGTACGCGTCCGTCCGCGACGACCTCCAGGCCACCCTCGACGAGATCCGCGAGGCCGGTCTCTTCAAGCCCGAGCGCGTGATCGGCACCCCGCAAAGCGCCTCCGTCCACGTCACGGCGGGCGGCGCCCCCGGCGACGTCCTCAACTTCTGCGCCAACAACTACCTCGGCCTCGCCGACCACCCCGAGGTCGTCGGCGCCGCCAAGGACGCCCTCGACCGCTGGGGCTACGGCATGGCCTCGGTGCGCTTCATCTGCGGCACCCAGGATGTCCACAAGGAGCTGGAGGGGCGCCTGTCGGCGTTCCTCGGCCAGGAGGACACGATCCTCTACTCGTCCTGCTTCGACGCCAACGGCGGCGTCTTCGAGACCATCCTCGGCGCCGAGGACGCGGTCATCTCCGACGCCCTCAACCACGCGAGCATCATCGACGGCATCCGCCTGTCCAAGGCCCGCCGCTTCCGCTACGCCAACCGCGACCTGGCCGACCTCGAGAAGCAGCTCCAGGCGGCGAACGAGGGCGGCGCGCGCCGCAAGCTGATCGTCACCGACGGCGTCTTCTCCATGGACGGCTACGTCGCGCCGCTGCGCGAGATCTGCGACCTGGCCGACCGCTACGACGCGATGGTGATGGTCGACGACTCCCACGCGGTCGGCTTCGTCGGCCCCGAGGGCCGCGGCACCCCCGAGCTGCACGGCGTCATGGACCGGGTCGACATCATCACCGGCACCCTCGGCAAGGCCCTCGGCGGCGCCTCCGGCGGCTACGTCGCCGCCCGCGCCGAGATCGTCGCCCTGCTGCGCCAGCGCTCGCGCCCGTACCTCTTCTCCAACTCCCTCGCACCGGTCATCGCCGCCGCCTCCCTGAAGGTCCTGGACCTGCTGGAGTCCGCGGGCGACCTGCGGGAGCGGCTGAAGGCCAACACCGAGCTGTTCCGCACGAAGATGACCGAGGCGGGCTTCGAGATCCTGCCCGGCGACCACGCCATCGCTCCCGTCATGATCGGTGACGCGGCGGAGGCCGGCCGGATGGCGGAGCTGCTGCTGGAGCGCGGCGTCTACGTGATCGGCTTCTCGTACCCGGTGGTCCCGATGGGCGCCGCCCGGATCCGCGTGCAGCTGTCCGCGGCGCACTCCACCGCCGACGTGGAGCGGGCCGTCGCCGCGTTCGCCGACGCGCGCGACGCACTGCGGGGCTGAGCCCCGGCACCCGGCGAGGACCCCGGTCCGGGGTCCTCGCCGGGGTTACCGCCCGTTCCTGGCAAAATGACGGGGTGATCGACCCCCGGCGGCTGCGCGTCCTGCGGGCCGTGGCGGACCACCGTACGGTGACCGCCGCGGCCGCCGCGCTGTACCTGACCCCCTCGGCCGTCTCCCAGCAGCTCGCGGCGCTGGAACAGGAGACCGGCCATGTCCTGCTGACCCGCAGCGGCCGCGGCGTGCGCCTCACCGCAGCCGGCGAGATCCTGCTGACCCACGCCCACGAGGTCGTCGCCCAGCTGGAGCGGGCCGAGGCGGAGCTCGCCGCGTACGCGGGCGGCACGGCCGGGGAGCTGACCGTCGCGGCGTTCGCGACGGGCATCGCCGAGGTGCTGGCCCCGGTCATCGGGCTCCTCGCCGGCCGTCACCCCGGCATCCGGCTCCGGGTGCGCGACGCCGAGGGCGACGCGAGCCTGCCGATGGTGCTGGACGGGGAGGCCGACGTGGCCCTCGCCGTCGAGTACCGGGGCGCCCCGCGGGAGGACGACCTGCGCCTGGTGCGCGTGCCGCTCTACGCCGAGCCCTTCGACGCCGTCCTGCACGCCGCCCACCCGCTGGCCGGCAGCCCCCGTGTGAGCCTGGACGAGCTGGCCGACAGCGACTGGGTCGGCCCCTACCCGGGCAACCCCTGCCACGACGTGGTGGTGCTGGCCTGCGAACTGGCCGGCTTCCAGCCCCGCCTGGTGCACTCCTCGGACGACTTCCGCGCCGTGGTGGCCCTGGCCGGGGCCGGTGCCGGGGTGGCTCTCGTGCCGCGCTCGGCGCTGCGCGGCATGGAGCTGAAGGACACGGTCGTCCGCCCCGTCGAGGGCCCGGCCGCGACCCGGCGCGTGTTCGCGGCGGTCCGCCGCGGCGCCGAGGACCACCCGCTCATCCGGCCGGTCCTCGATGCGCTCACGGACGTCGCGGGCTCGCTGTCCACCAACTGACGCCGGGCGTGCGGCCGGTGCCAAACGTCACTTCTTGAGGGTCCACTCACCCGTCTCGTTGCCGAAGCCGCCGTCCAGCGTGAACTGCACCTTCTCGGGCTTGGAGTTCTCCGGGACGGAGAAGACGACCCAGCCGAGGGACTTGGCGCCCTGGGCGATGTTCACGGTGACCGGGAACTTCGGGCCCTCGGTGACGCTGCCCATGGTCTGGGTGAAGGACTGGCCCTGCCCGTCGACGACCTTGGCACCGCTGGAGGGGCTGTCCGAGTAGGCGGCCGTGCCGGTGTTGACGAGCTCGAACTGGGCGGCGACCCAGCGCTTGCCGGCGGCCGGCTTCATGTACTTGTTGTCGCTGTGGGCCGGGTCGGCGAAGCCCTTCAGGGTGACGTCGAGCTGCTCGCCCGGCTTCTTGCCCTTGAGCGTGAGCTTGCCGCCGACGGTCTGCGCGCCGCCCTGGCCCCGGCCCTTGTCCTGCCCTTGGCCCTTGTCCTTGTCCTGGCCGCCGCCCTGGCCCGCGCCGCCCTGGCCCGGCGCCGGGTCCGACTGCTGGGGCGCGGGGCTCTTGTCGGCCGACGCGCCGGGGTCGGCCGCAGGGTCGGTGCCGTCGCCGTTGCAGGCGGTGGCGGTGGCCGCGAGCACGATGACGGCCGCGGCGGTGAGAAGCTGACGACGCATGATGAATCCCCCGTGATGGTTGGCTTGACGTGCACATTCTTACTTCAACCCGCGGCGGAATCCGTTCCCGGAAGGGCCGGACGGGGCTCCTGTGACAGTCGTGTGATCAACCCGTGGCATCGTCCCGCTCCCGTCCCGTTCCCGTCCCGGGCCTCGCCGCCCGCTTCCGCCCCGGTGCCGCGACGGCCCTCGCCCCCGGCCGGGCGGGCTAGGGTGGAGCTCGCGCGCCCCGGCGCGCGCCGACCGGAGATACCGGGCACGGGAACCGGCTGACGGAGGCGGTGTGGAGCAGCACGCACGGCGCACTCCGGCGCCGGTCGCCCTGTGGTCCCTGCTCGTCCTCCTGCTCGGCGTGGTCTGCGGTACGGTGCCGGCGGGTGCGGGCAGCACGCTCTCGGCCTTCCCGCCGGTCGCCCCGGCCGCCGTCGCCGCTTCCGGTACCGGCGCCGCCGACCAGG
>NZ_JBAMDC010000310.1:0-7770 GCF_036961605.1 Streptomyces sp. KLMMK | reverse complement strand
ACCGGCCGGGCCCGGCGAGGCACCGCCGGAAAGCACGTGTCCGGTTGCTCGCCGTCGCGGCGGAAGGATTCAGGCGAGCCGAAAGAGCGCCTGAACCCGCCGGAACACCCGGCTCCCGGCCCTCGCCCCCGCCGGCCCGCGCCCCTCGCCGGCATTCGGCGCCGCCGAAACGGCGGCGGCTCACCGCCCCCGGCCGGGTACCCACAGCACGGCGGCCCGCCGTCCCGGCGGAAGGGTTCCCGCGCACCTTTCTCTTCCGCCGGGACGGCGGGCCCGCTACCGGCCTCGCCCTCCGGAAGCGGCCCGGAGGGCGAGGCGTGCCTCAGGGGAGGTAGCGCTCGACCGCCGCCGCGCCCTTCTCCTCGATGAGCCGCTTCGCCCGCTCCACCCGTTCCGGTGTCACGTCCCGGCCGGACGCCATGACGAGGTCCTCGGGGTCGATCGGCCGTTCGCCCCCCGTGTACAGCCGCCTGGGCCGGGACGCGGTGGATCCGTCCTCGGTCTTCTCCTTCGTCGTCTTCTCCTTCACGGCGAGCCTCCTCTGCTCCGTGCGGCCCTTTTCCCCGGGGCCTGCCGCTCGGTTTTCCCTCCATCGTGTTCCTTTTGTCCGGTAAATGCACGACGAGGGCGGGCTCGGGCTTCCAGGAACAGGGCGAGGGCCAGCAGGACGCCGCCCAGACCGGCGCTCCCCCACGGCAGCCACGAGGTCAGCAGGAGCACGAGCCGCCGCTGGGAGGTCACGAGGGCGACGGTGGAGTCGACGTAGTCGGCGCGCATCTTCACGTGCCCGGCGAAGGCCGTGATCGGCTTCTTCTCCGGGTGCCCGGTCCAGCGCAGCTCCTCGCGGTGGATCTCCTCGCCGTTGACGGGGGCGCCGGTGACGGGGTCGACCCAGAACATGCGCCGGGTGGTGTACCAGCGCTCCAGCCCCAGCTGCCGGACGGTCTCGGGCGTCACTCCGAGGGGCATCCGCCTGGGCAGGGGGACCTGCGTCCAGGGGATGGTCTGCTCGAAGTAGTAGACGTCCAGGCCGCGGAAGGAGCGGGTGCCGCGGTAGTGGATGGGCGCGGAGGTGCGGGTCTGCATGTCGAAGTAGCGGTAGTCGCGCTTCTCCACGAGGAAGGGCCACTTGTATTCGATGCCGTCGCGCCGTACGGGCGTGTCGTCCACGTGCTCGCCGCCGGCGTGCACGGGCTGCTGGCTGTGGGCGTCGAAGACGTATCGCTCGGGTATCCGGGAGATCATCGCGCCGTCGGGCCCGGCCATGTGGGTGAGGGTGTCCCAGACGACGACGTCGCGGCCGGTCGCGCGGCGGACCTTGCGGGCCTCTTCGGCGTTGCCTTTGAGCGTCTGGACGAGGGTCACCTTGGGGACGGTCCGGGGCTCCATGCGGGCGTAGTCGACGAGGGTCGCGTCCTTCGCCTCCAGGACGGCGGCCTGGTAGCTGCCCGCCGGGACCTTGGCCAGGCGGGGGAAGGCGTACCAGCGCAGCAGCGGGGCGAGGGCCGCGAGGAAGACGGCCACCGCGAGAAGGACGAGGCTCGCTCTGCGGCGCACGGCGCGGCCGGCCCGTCAGGGGTGCGCGGGCGCGGAGGTGAGCAGGGGCTCGGGAGAGGTCTTCCCCTCGGGCGGGCCGATCGCGCTGACAGTGAGGACCAGGGCGAGGGCGGCGGCCAGTCCGACGGCCGCGGCGGCCAGTGCGCGCATGCGAAGCCTCCCGGCGGGATCACCCGTACCTGACGCATCGTCAGGAGAGGTGGGCACGGTAGCAACGCACGCGGCAGATGAGAACCACACGTACCGCCCCTCCCGCGTACGTACGGCCCCTCTCCTGCGAAAGGAGAGAGGCCGTACGCACACACGCGGGCACACTCAGTGCGCGGCGGACTCCCAGTCCCGGCCGACACCGACCGACACGTCCAGCGGCGCGCTCAGCGACACCGCCCCGGCCATCTCACGGCGCACCAGCGCCTCGACGGCCTCCCGCTCACCCGGCGCGATCTCCAGCACGATTTCGTCGTGGACCTGGAGGAGCATCCGCGAGGAGAGCTCCTCCGCCTCCAGCGCCTCGCCCACCCGCAGCATCGCGATCTTGACGATGTCGGCGGCCGTGCCCTGGATCGGGGCGTTCAGCGCCATCCGCTCGGCCATCTCACGACGCTGGCGGTTGTCGCTGTTGAGGTCCGGGAGATAGCGGCGGCGGCCGAGCATGGTCTCGGTGTAGCCCGTGGCACGAGCCTCGACGACGACCCGCTGCAGGTAGTCCCGCACGCCGCCGAAGCGCTCGAAGAAGGTGTCCATCAGCTTGCCGGCCTCGCCCGGGGCGATGTTCAGCTGCTGGGACAGGCCGAAGGCCGACAGGCCGTACGCCAGCCCGTACGACATCGCCTTGATCTTCCGGCGCATCTCCGGGTCGACCTCGGTCTTGGCCACACCGAAGACCTGGGAGGCGACGGTGGTGTGCAGGTCCTCGCCGGAGTTGAACGCCTCGATCAGGCCCTCGTCCTCCGACAGGTGGGCCATCACGCGCAGCTCGATCTGGCTGTAGTCGGCGGTCATCAGGGACTCGAAGCCCTCGCCGACGACGAAGCCGCGGCGAATGGCCCGGCCCTCGTCCGTCCGCACCGGGATGTTCTGCAGATTGGGGTCGGTGGAGGAGAGCCGGCCCGTGGCGGCCACCGTCTGGTTGAAGGTGGTGTGGATGCGGCCGCCGGGGGCGATCGCCTTGATCAGCCCCTCCACCGTGGAACGCAGCTTCGACTGCTCACGGTGACGCAGCATGATCACCGGGAGCTCGTTCTCCGTCTGCCCCGCGAGCCAGGCCAGCGCGTCCGCGTCCGTGGTGTACCCGGTCTTGGTCTTCTTGGTCCTGGGCAGGCCCAGCTCGCCGAAGAGCACCTCCTGCAGCTGCTTCGGGGAACCCAGGTTGAACTCGCGGCCCGCTGCGGCGTGCGCCTCCTGCACCGCCTGCTGCACCGCGGCCGCGAACTGCTGCTCCATGCGCTCCAGCCAGCCGCGGTCGGCGGCGATGCCCGCCCGCTCCATGCGGGCCAGCAGCGCGCTCGTCGGCAGCTCCACGTTGCGCATCAGCTCCGCCGCGCCGACCTCCTCCAGGCGCGTGGTGAACGCCGCACCCAGGTCGAGGACCGTACGGGCCCGGCCCATCAGCGCATCGGCCTCGGCCTGCTCGTCCGCGCCGAAGGCCAGCTGGCCGTCGCCCGCGGCGGCCGTGGCCAGCTCGCGGCCCAGGTACTCCACGGACAGGGCGTCCAGCGCGAAGGAACGGCGCCCGGGCTTGACCAGGTACGCGGCCAGCGCCGTGTCCATGCTGACGCCCTCGACGATCCAGCCGTGCTCGGCGAAGACCCGCATCGCGGACTTGGCGTCGTGCATGACCTTCGGCGCGCCCGCGTCCGCGCTCCACGCGGCGAACGCCCGCTCGTCGGCCTCGTCCAGCTCGGCGGGGTCGAACCAGGCGGCCGGGCCCTCGCCCGTCGCCAGCGCGATCTCCGCGACCCGGCCGCTGCCCAGCGACCACGAGTCGACCACGGCCACGCCGAGCGGAACCGAGCCGTGCCCGGCCAGCCACGGCGCCAGCTCGCCGGCGCCCAGCACCGCGCCGTCCACCTCGGCACCGGCCTCGGGGACGATCTCCTCCGCGGCCTCCCCACCGGGGTCGGCGGCCAGCAGCCGGTCCCTCAGGCCCTGGTTGCGGATCTCCAGGCCCTCCAGGAACGCGATCAGCGCCTTGCGGTCGTACGCCGCGCGGCGCAGCCCCTCCGGGCGCACGGGCAGCTCGACGTCGCGCACCATCTCCGTCAGACGACGGTTGAGCTTGACCGCCTCCAGGTGATCGCGGAGGTTCTGCCCGGCCTTGCCCTTGACCTCCTCGACCCGCTCGACGAGATCCGCGAAGGAACCGAACTGATTGATCCACTTCGCGGCGGTCTTCTCGCCCACGCCCGGGATGCCCGGCAGGTTGTCCGACGGGTCGCCGCGCAGGGCCGCGAAGTCCGGGTACTGCGAGGGGGTCAGGCCGTACTTCTCCTGCACCTTCTCCGGGGTGAAGCGCGTGAGCTCCGAGACGCCCTTCGTCGGATACAGCACCGTGACGTCGTCCGAGACGAGCTGGAAGGAGTCACGGTCGCCGGTGACGATCGAGACGTGGAAGCCCTCCGCCTCCGCCTGCGTGGCCAGCGTGGCGATCACGTCGTCGGCCTCGAAGCCGTCGACCGCGAACCGCGGCACGCTCATCGCGTCCAGCATGTCGCCGATCAGCTCCACCTGGCCCTTGAAGTCGTCCGGCGTCTTGGAACGCGTCGCCTTGTACTCCGGGAACTCCTCCGAGCGCCACGTCTTGCGCGACACGTCGAACGCCACGGCGAAGTGCGTGGGCTGCTCGTCACGCAGGGTGTTCGCCAGCATGGACGCGAAGCCGTACACCGCATTCGTCGTCTGGCCGGCGGCCGTCGTGAAATTCTCCGCGGGCAGCGCGAAGAACGCCCGGTACGCCATCGAGTGCCCGTCCATGAGGAGCAGGCGGGGGCGACCTCCCTCCGCTGCCTCGGTGCCGGTCGGTTCGTTCGTCTTCACTGCCTTTGCTGCCACGCCCCCGATCCTGCCACGGCCCACTGACAATCCCGTCCACGGCGACCTCGCCCCGCCACCCTCCGCCGCCCCGTGACAGGATCGGAGCCGTTACGCACAGACGCGCGCGCAGAGATCCGTACGCACAGACTCCGTATACAGAGATGCGTATACAGAGATCCGCACGGAAGATCCGTACGGAAGCCTCGTACGCGACAGTGCACCACCGACCGCTCAAGGGAGAGCGACATGGCAGGCAAGCCACCCACCGGCGACCCCGTCCAGGACGCACCGGACGTCACCGCCCCGCAGCACGCCGCGGCCGGACTGCCCGCCGTCGCCCACTCCCTGCGCATCGCCCACCAGCAGATGGGCGCACGCCGCACCGCCCTCACCCTGCTCAAGGTCAACCAGAAGGACGGCTTCGACTGCCCCGGCTGCGCCTGGCCCGAACCCGACAAGCGCCACGCCGCCGAGTTCTGCGAGAACGGCGCCAAGGCCGTCGCCGAAGAAGCCACGCTGCGCCGCGTCACCCCCGACTTCTTCGCCCGGCACCCGGTCTCCGACCTCGCCGGGCGCAGCGGCTACTGGCTCGGCCAGCAGGGCCGCCTGACCACGCCCATGTACCTGGCCGAGGGGTCCGACGCCTACGAGCCGGTCAGCTGGGAGCGCGCCTTCGACATCATCGGCGAGGAGCTGGCGGCCCTCGCCTCCCCCGACGAGGCCGTCTTCTACACCTCCGGCCGCACCAGCAACGAAGCCGCCTTCCTCTACCAGCTCTTCGCCCGCGAGTTCGGCACCAACAACCTGCCCGACTGCTCCAACATGTGCCACGAGTCCTCCGGCTCGGCCCTGTCGGAGACCATCGGCATCGGCAAGGGCAGCGTCCTCCTGGAGGACCTCTACAAGGCCGACCTGATCATCGTCGCCGGGCAGAACCCGGGCACCAACCACCCGCGCATGCTCAGCGCCCTGGAGAAGGCCAAGCACGGCGGGACGAAGATCATCACGGTCAACCCGCTCCCCGAAGCGGGCCTGGAACGCTTCAAGAACCCGCAGAACGCCCGCGGCCTCGCAGGCGGCGGCACCGCCCTGACCGACCTGTTCCTGCAGATCCGCCTCGGCGGCGACCAGGCCCTCTTCCGCATCCTCAACAAGCTCGTCCTGGAGACCGAAGGCGCCGTCGACACGGACTTCGTCCGCGAACACACCCACGGGTTCGAGGACTTCCGCGACGCCGCACTCACCGCCGACTGGGACGAGACCCTGCGGGCCACCGGCCTGAGCCGGGCGGAGATCGAGCAGGCGCTCGCCATGATCCTGGCCTCGAAGCGCACCATCGTCTGCTGGGCCATGGGCCTGACCCAGCACAAGCACGCCGTGCCCACCATCAAGGAGGTCGTCAACCTCCTGCTGCTGCGCGGGGACATCGGCCGCCCCGGCGCCGGCGTCTGCCCCGTCCGCGGCCACAGCAACGTCCAGGGCGACCGCACCATGGGCATCTTCGAGCGCCCCGCACCGGCCTTCCTCGACGCGCTGGAAAAGGAATTCGGCTTCACCCCGCCGCGCGAGCACGGCCTTGACGTCGTCCGCGCCATCCGCGCGCTCCGCGACGGACAGGCCAAGGTCTTCTTCGCCATGGGCGGCAACTTCGTCTCCGCCACCCCCGACACCGACGTCACCGAGGCCGCCGTACGCCGCGCCCGCCTCACTGTGCACGTGTCGACCAAGCTCAACCGCTCCCACGTGGTCACGGGCGCCCGCGCCCTCATCCTGCCCACCCTCGGCCGCACCGAGCGCGACCGGCAGGCCGGCGGCGAGCAGTTCGTCACCGTCGAGGACTCCATGGGCATGGTCCACGCCTCCCGCGGCGGCCTGAAGCCCGCGAGCCCCGGCCTCCTCTCCGAGCCCGCCATCGTCTGCCGCCTGGCCCGGCGCGTCCTCGGCGCCGCCTCCACCACCCCCTGGGAGGCCTTCGAACGGGACTACGCCACCATCCGCGACCGCATCGCGCGCGTCGTCCCCGGCTTCGAGGACTTCAACGCCCGCGTCGCCCGCCCCGGCGGCTTCACCCTCCCCCACGCACCCCGCGACGAGCGCCGCTTCCCGACCGCCACCGGCAAGGCCAACTTCACCGCCGCCCCCGTCGAGTACCCCCGCCTCCCCGAAGGCCGCCTGCTCCTGCAGACGCTCCGCTCGCACGACCAGTACAACACCACGATCTACGGCCTCGACGACCGCTACCGCGGCATCAAGAACGGCCGGCGCGTCGTCCTCGTCAGCCCCGAGGACGCCCGCGAGCTCGACCTCGCCGACGGCTCCTACGCCGACCTCGTCAGCGAGTGGACCGACGGCACCGAACGCCGCGCCGCCGGCTTCCGCGTCGTCCACTACCCGACCGCCCGCGGCTGCGCCGCCGCCTACTACCCGGAGACCAACGTCCTGGTCCCGCTCGACCACACCGCCGACACCAGCAACACCCCCGCCAGCAAGTCCCTGGTCATCAGGATCGAGAAGACGGAACGGGCGTAGCGGGCCCGGGGGCACGGGGGCGGGGCGCGGGCCGAAGAGAAGGACGGCCGGACCGGTTGACGGCGAGGCCGTTGAACTGAAAAAACGTTCACACCACAACGGCCGAGGGTGATCGGAGCACGACGCATGGGCGAGCACGGCAAGACCACGTTTCCGCAGGAGGTCCTGGACCAGTGGTCCGGCAGCGGGCTCGACCTGCCCGCCCTCTTCTCCGCCGGGCACCTCGGCGAGCGCATGAGCGTGCGGGTCGTCGAGGCCTCCCCGGAGCGCGTGGTCGGCACCATGCCCGTCGAGGGCAACACCCAGCCGTACGGTCTGCTGCACGGCGGCGCCTCCGCCGTGCTCGCCGAGACCCTCGGCTCCGTCGGCGCCATGCTGCACGGCGGTCCCTCCCGGATCGCCGTCGGCGTCGACCTCAACTGCACCCACCACCGGGGCGTCCGCTCCGGCAGGGTGACCGGCGTCGCCACGCCCGTCCACCGCGGGCGCACCACCGCCACCTACGAGATCGTCGTGACCGACGAGAACGACAAGCGCGTGTGCTCCGCGCGCCTCACCTGCGTCCTCCGCGACGCCGAGGCGGCCTGACCGGCGCCGGAGCGGCCTGACCGACGCCGGAGCGGCCCGACCGGTGCCCCGGCGCCGCGGCGC
>NZ_JBAMDC010000031.1:0-40458 GCF_036961605.1 Streptomyces sp. KLMMK | reverse complement strand
TGTCGTGGCGGACCTTGATGACCTCGCCGGCCTCGACGACGCGCTTGACGGGGTTGCTGGAGGCGGCGTGGAGGGTGCGCGCGGGGGGCGTGGCCCGCTGCTCGTGGCCCTCGGCGGAGCCGTTGCGCACGGTGACCACGCCGCGGGCGTGCTTGGCGCCCTTGTCGTGGCCGGCGCCGCTGCTGGTGACCGTGGTGCCCTCGGCCCCGTCGGGGGTGTGGCGCAGCGTGCCGGAGGCGAAGTCGTAGTAGTTCGTCAGGCCGGTGCCGTCGAGGGAGGCGCGCAGGGTGGGCTTGTGCGTATCGCCGCCGAGGATGCGCAGGTGGAGCCGGTCGAGGTCGGCGGTGGGGCGGGCGGCGTCGAAGGTGTGGCGCTGCTTGCCGTGCTTGGTGACGGTGACGGTCGTGCCGTGCTCGCCGGAGGTCAGCCGGGCGCGGCTGCCGTCGGGCAGCTGGACCTGCTGCACGACGACGGGGCGGCCGGGGCGGCCGCTGCCGCCGTCCGTGTCGCCGGCGGTGCGCAGGTCCGCGGCGAACGCGCTCGCCGTGGGCCAGGCCACCGCGCCGACGGCTGCGGCGAGGACGGTGGCGGCGGCGATGCGGGTCTTGGCGGACACGGAGGTGGTCCCTTTCCGTAACGGACGGCTCGGTCTGCGGCCGCCGCGGGCGCCCCGGATTCGTGTCGTCCTCCGGGGCCGGCGGGCCGTGTTCCTCACGTTACGGGCCTTTATCGCGCCCACACCTCGACTGTCCGACCATTCCCGTCTCGGCCGAAAGGATGACGGAGGCCCGCCCACGTCATACCCGAGTCGGGCGGGCGGGCCGGGGAAGGCCGTACCGGGACTGGTCCGTACGGGTTCGCGGGACCATCCGGACGGCCCAGCGGGCCAGGGGGGAGGCGGGCCTGCCCGGCGGGGCGTGGCGGGATCCGCCGGGCAGGCCGGTCGTCAGCCGCCCAGGCTCGCGGCAGCGCTCTTGATGTTCGCCGCGAAGGTGCTCACCTCGGAGTAGACGCCGGGGTAGTGCGGCCGGGCGCAGCCCTCGCCCCAGCTGACGATGCCGACCTGGATCCAGGCGCCTGCCGCGTCCTTGCGGAACATCGGGCCGCCGGAGTCGCCCTGGCAGGTGTCGACGCCGCCCTGGTCGAGGTACCCGGCGCAGATCTCCTCGCCGGGTATGAGGTTGCCGTAGGCCTGCTGGCAGGCGGTGTCGTCGACGAAGGGGACGGTGGCCTTGAGGAGCTGGCGCTGCTGGCTGCCGCCTTCGCGGTCCGCGCCCCAGCCGGCGATGGTGAAGGTGCCGTTGTTGTACGCGGTGGTGTCGGCGGTCTTGAGGGTCGGCAGGTTGATGGGCTGCGCGAGTTTGATCAGCGCCCAGTCCTTGCCGGAGCCGTTGTAGCCGGGGGCCTGGAGCACCCGGGTGGACTTCACCTTGATCGCCTGGGAGGAGCCGAGGTCGGCGACGCCGGCCGTGGCGGTGATGGAGGTGTTGGCGCCGCTGCCGCCGACGCAGTGGGCCGCGGTGAGGACGATCTGCTGGGTGTAGAGCGAGCCGCCGCATCCCATGGACAGCCGCACCATCCAGGGGAATTCGCCTTGCTGGGCGGGGGTGCCGCCGACGACGCCCGGGCGCGGGCTGGGGTCGTCGGCCAGGGCCGCGGTGGCGGTGAGGGCGAGCGCGGCGACGGTGGCCGCGCCGACGGCGACGGTTCTCCTGAGCGTGAAGAGGAAGGAGCGCAACGGTCTTCCTTTCGTGGGAGGTTACGCACGAATGTCAGGCTCATGACAATTCCGGCCGTCCGATTACCGGAATCGAACCTTCGATGCGCGGTGCGATTATGAGGATCGGGCGAACGGGCGACAAGCACCGCGTTTCGGCCAGCCCGGCGGAGAGCCCGGCGGACCGCCCGGCGCACTGCCCTCCGGCACGGCCCCGCCCGTACAGTGGACAGGGGGCGCAGCGGCCGGCAGGGGGACCCCAGGGGGTGGTCACGCGTGGGCACCGGCATCGAGATCGTGCACGGCTTTCCGCACATCGCGGCGGTGCGCGCCGCGATCACCGCGCTGTACAAGCGCCTCTCCTACGACACGGTGCACAGCTTCGAGCTCAGCGTCCCCCCGTCCGACGTCGCCTTCTCCGACGAGGAGGATCCGTACCTGGGCGTGCAGCGCGTCGCCGGCGCGATGGTGCGGCACCTGCGGCTGCCGGACGCCCGGATGATCGTCAGCTTCCGCGAGATGCGGCACGCGGGCAGCGTCGAGCTCGCCGCCGGGCCGGAGTACTTCATCGAGCTCAACTCCCGCTTCAAGACCCACCGCAGGGACATCGGCGCGGCCCTCTCGCACGAGGTCATGCACGTCTACCTGCACCGGCTCGGTCTGGAGTTCCCCGGCACGCGGGACAACGAGATCCTCACCGACACCGCGGCGGCCTACCTGGGGGCGGGGTGGCTGCTGCTGGACGCCTACCGCGAGTCGCCGGTCTCCACGCAGAAGCTCGGCTACCTCACCCCGGAGGAGTTCGGCTACGTCATCGCCAAGCGGGCGCTGGCCTTCGGCGAGGACCCCTCCCCCTGGTTCACCAGCCCCCAGGCGTACGAGGCGTACGTGAAGGGCCTCGCGGAGGCCCGGCGCGACGGCCGGCAGCCCCCGCTCGCGGCGGCGGGGCGCCTCGGCCGCCACCGCTACGCCCGCGACCGGCGCGCCGTGCAGAGCGCGCGGCCCGGCACGCCGGGCGACCGGGACTACGCCTTCGAGGGCGACGGCCCGCTGCGGGTCAGCTTCCCGTGCCCGACGTGCCACCAGCGCATCCGCGTACCGGTCCGCGGAAAGGTCCGCGCCCGGTGCGGGCTCTGCCGGACGGTCCTGGAGTGCGACACGTAGGGGCTGCGCCCTTGCTCGGTACGGCCGCCCGTTCCCGGTCTGCGCCCTGCCGGCACACCGGGCCGATGCGCAGCGCTTGCTCCCTGCCCGGTTGCCGGGTCCTTCGCAGGGGTTGCGCGATGCGCGGCACCGCCGAACCGGTTGACGGGAGTTGCTCACCGTCGCGGCGGGAGTGAGATGCCGGGCATCGTCTTTCCCCTGCGGCGGGAGGGGGTGCCCGGCATCGTCCCTGCCGCCGCAGCCATGCCCGGCCGCGACGGCGCGGCCCGGCGGTCTGCAGCCGGGCCCGGCCTGACGCGGCCCTCACGGGTGCCGGCTCAGTCGGCGCCCGTGCTGCCGGCACGCCACCGCCGGCGCAGTACGTCCTCGGCCGGTTTGCCGTGCGGGGTGTAGGCGAGGCGTCGCGGGGTCTCGCCGCTGTCGGGCCAGTCGTCCCACATCCACCAGCAGACCCCCGCCCACCAGGGCTTTCCGTCGAGGGCGGTGAGCAGCGCCTCGTAGGCGGCGGCCTGTTCGTCCTCTCCGGCGCTCTTGCTGACGGTCCAGGAGTAGGGCGCGGTGGTGGCGCCGCGCTGGCTGACGTAGCCGGCCTCGGTGAAGAGGATCCTGCGGTGGTGGCGGGCGGAGAAGGCCGCGAGCTCCTGCGTGATCGGCTTCCAGGCGTCGCGCAGCCGGGCCGCGTCGGCGGTGGGGCGGTCGGCCAGCGGCCAGTAGGCGTCGATGCCGATGACGTCGAGGTCGTCCCAGAAGGGGACGGTGCGGTACTCGTCGTAGTTGGCGGCGTAGGTCAGCGGGCCGCGGTACTGCGCGCGGACGGCCCGGACGACCTTGCTCCAGCGGGCGCCGTCGCGGGAGGTGCCGGCCAGTTCGGTGCCGACGGCGAACCGTTCGGCTCCCGCGCCTTCGGCGAGCTTCGCGTAGTGGGTGATGAAGCGCTCGTACGCGGTGAACCAGGCGCCTGCGTCGCGCGGCCGGATGCCCGCCCGGTCGCCGCCCTTCGCGAGGTCGACGTGGGGTTTGAGCATGACCTTGAGGCCGGTCCGGTGGGCGAGGCCGATGACGTGCCGGAGGTCGTCGTCGCCGGCGGTCTCGCCGGTGGTGTGCATGCCCGCGTCGGCGGCGCCGTCCTGGTACCAGGTGGGGGTGAAGGTCACCCAGCGGGCGCCGGTGGCGGCGATCTGCCGCAGGTAGGCCGCAGCGACGGGGCTGCTGTAGTCGCCGGTGTTCCACGAGGGGAGCGTGATGCCGCGCATTCCGGCCGCCTTTCCGTCCCCGGGGCGGGTGCTCGCGCTCGGTCCGGGCTCTTCCTCCCCGCCCTCCCCGCCCGGGCCGAAGGAGCACCCGGCGAGGAGGAGGGCGGCCGCGAGCAGCGTGCCGGCCGCCCTCCTCCCGGCGTTCACTGCTTCAGGTCCGCGGGGCCGACGAAGGTGTAGCCGAGGGCCTTGATGCCCTCGATCGTCTGCTGCAGCGGCGCCACCGGGTAGTACGGGTGGTAGAAGAAGCTCGCCACGCCGTCGCGGACGGCCAGGTTGGCCTTGGCCGAGGCGATCAGGTCGGCGGGGAGCCGGGGCGGGTGGTTGTTGTACGCGTCGGGTTCGTAGTTGCCGATGTTCTCGGGCAGGACGGTCGTGCCGTAGACGTCCTTGACCGCGTACGGGAAGAACTGGCCGATGTAGCGGCTGGTGTCCGGTGTGCCACCGGTGAGCGTGCCGGAGAAGTACAACGAGCGCTCCAGGCGTGCGGAGTAGTTCTGGCCGAGGACACGGTAGTCGGTGGCGGAGGCCGCGTAGTGCGGAGTGGTCCAGAAGGCCGGTTTCGGCAGTCCGGCGAGGGCGAAGCCCGCCAGGGCCTGGGTGACCCGGCTCTGGGCCCAGGCGGTGGAGTCCTCCGCGGGCGGGCCGTCGAGGATCACGTTGTCCGCGGCGTCGACGTGGGCGCGGAAGAACTCGAAGTCGTCGCCGGTGACGCCGTTGTAGGGGTTGTTCGCCGTGCCGTACTGGTGGGTGTAGCCGTGGTTCATCAGGACGGCGCCGTTGGCGAGCATGTTCTTCAGCTCGGCGACGACGGCCGGGGCCTGGGCGAGGGTGATGGTTTCGGGGACGCCGTTGTTGTAGGTGCCCTTGGGGTCCTTGTAGACGGGGATGACGTTGATCCCGTACGGGATTTTCTGCGACTTGAGGTAGTTCGCGATGGCCCGCAGCTGGGCGGGCTCGGCTTTGGGGCTGATGTCCTCCAGCCGGACGAAGGCCCGGTGGCGCTCGGCGGTCGCGGGGGCGAGGGCGTCGAAGAGGAGGTCCTCGAAGACGATGACGCGGTCGCTCTCGGAGACGTAGGCGAAGGGCATCTCGCCGAGGTAGGTGAGGTTCGAGGAGCGGATCGCCCAGGGGCTGACGGCGCCGGAGGTGCCGTCCTTGGCCTCGGCGAGGCGGGTGACCGCCGGATAGCCGGGCCCGGTGAGGATGTCCGGGTGGAGCACTCCCCCGTCCTGGCCGGCGGGGATCTTCCGGGTCAGCTGCCGTCCCTTGTACGTGACCTGGTTGATGTTCCCGACGGAACCGCCGGACTCGTAGTACGAGTTGGTGGGGTCCCAGCCGTACTTCTGCTTGAACTGGGTGACGCCGACCGCGCCCGCCATGTTCCAGATGTTGTCGCCGATCCAGGTGACGGGGCGGCTCGTGGCCAGTGCGTCCTGGTAGAAGGCGGCGGGGACGGCGTCGGGGATGGTGCCCCCGTAGTAGGTCGAACCGAGGTAGACCGTGGCGGTGTACTGGTTCACCATGCCGGCGGTGTAGGCCGAGACGGGCTTGGCGGTGACAGTGCCGAAGTGGCCGGCGAGGTTGGCCGTCGCCATGGCGTAGAGCTCGCCCAGCTGCCCGTAGGGGCCGGCGTTGTCGTACAGGACGAGGGCCGAGGTGCCGGCCGGGGCGGCGGCCACCTGGGCGCCGGGGCTCTTCGTGAGGGGCGCGAGGGTCAGGGCCAGCTTGCCCGCACGGCGCAGCCGGTCCGAGGTGATCCGGGCCTTCGCCGCGGTGGCGAGGTCCTTGGTGCTCGTCGGCGAGAGCGAGAGCGGGTTCACGGCGTCGGTGGCCCGTGGCCCGGATATCGCGCCTTCGGCGGTCCGGGAAAGGACGACGCCGCCCAGCAGGGCGGCGAGGAGCATGACGACGGCGGAGATCCGGGCTTTCCTGGATCTCCCGCGCTTCTTTTGCATGGAATTCCCCCTGGGTAATGCAGCGGTCGCCACCCCCGTTGCCCCGGGGGCCCGACAGGCGCCAGATTCTTCTGGCCGGGAAGGATGTATGTCAATAGACAACTTCGATCCCGAATGTGCAGTTCCGTGCACCAGCCCTGGTGCAGACCAGAGGTCACATGCGTCACAGATAAGCGATCACCAGGCATAATTACCGGTACGTTCACCGAATTTGAGATTCCGCTCCAACAATTCTCATCAAGTCCGACAGTAGTACCTGTCTGATCTGATACCTTCCCTGCGCATGCCTTGCCTCGCATCGAGGCGACATACGGGGGAGAACTCATGTACGGAAAACCCGCTCTGGGATCCGTCCTGCCCATGGCCGGGCTCACTGCGGCACCGGAAGTGCTACCGGGCATTCCATTTGCCCGCGGATTGCAGGAGGCCGCGGGGGCCGGATTCCTGCTGTACTGCGCGAGCGCTTTCGTCATCATCGCCGTCAAACTCTGGTTCGCCGTCCGCGCCACCACCATGGACCACAGCCCCGGCGGCCGGCCTTGACCGGCGAGATCCTGCTCGGATCCGCCATCGCCATCATCGTGATGGCGGGCTGCTACAACACCGCTCTCTTCCTGCTTTCCCGGCGCCGCGTGCGCCGCGTCCGCGGCCCCCGCCAGCAGCGCTTGTACGTCTTTCTGCTCGCCTGCCTGAACGAGGAAAAGGTTCTCGCCGAGAGCCTGGCCCGCATCACTGCCCTGCCCGCAGGCAATTTCCTCGCCCTGGTGATCGACGACGGCTCCGACGACGCCACCGCGGAGGTCGCCCGCGCCGCCGACTCCGAGCGCGTCCGGCTTCTGCAGCGCACCCTGCCGGACGCCCGCCGGGGCAAGGGCGCCGCCCTCAACGCCGGAATACGGCACCTGCGCGAGTCGGGCCTGCTCGACGGCTACGACCCGCACGACGTCATCGTCTGCGTCGTCGACGCCGACGGCCGGCTCGACGAACACGTGGTCCAGTCCGTCGACCCCTTCTTCGACAATCCGCGCACCGGCGCCACCCAGGTCGGCGTACGGATGTACAACCGCCACCTGGGGCTGCTGGCCCGGCTCCAGGACATGGAATTCGTCATCTACGGCGATATCTTCCAGTGCGCCCGGCGCTATATCGGCAGCGTCGGAATGGGCGGCAACGGACAGTTCATGCGTCTCGCCGCGCTGGACTCCCTCGCCCCGCCCGGCGAGACGGCCGGCGGCCCCTGGAGCGACTCGCTGACCGAGGACCTCGACCTCGGGGTCCGCCTCATCGCCCGCGGCTGGACCAACCAGCACTGCACCGCGGCGGCCGTCTCCCAGCAGGCCGTGCTCGACGTCCGGCGCCTGGTGCGCCAGCGCTCCCGCTGGTTCCAGGGCCACCTGCAGTCGGCGGGGCTGGTGCCGCTGATCCTGCGCTCCGTCCCCACCCGCGCCGCCGTCGACCTGCTCTACCACCTCTCCAGCCCGGTCCTGATCCTGCTCACCTCCCTGCTGCCGCTGTCCTTCCTGGTCGCGGTGGCCGGCACCGTCATCGGCTCCGTGCAGGCCGGGCGGGCCCTGATCTCCCCGATGTGGATCATCGGCCCGTACGTGCTCTCCTTCACCGCGGCCTACGCGTACGGATTCGTCTACCGCCGGCGCGAACGCGGTCTCGGGCTCGTGCGCTCGATCCTGCTCTCGCACGTCTTCATCTTCTACGGCTACATCTGGTTCGCCGCCGGATGGTGGGGGCTGTGGCGGATGCTCACCGGCAAGCAGACGTGGCTGAAGACGGCGCGCACCTGAACCACCCGCCTCTCATCTCGTCAGCCCCCTTCCCAGGGAGAACCATGTCCGCTGACCTCATCACCGCGCCCGTACGCGCCATGCTCGTGCTGGGCACCCGACCCGAGGCCATCAAACTGGCGCCCGTGGCCCGTGCCATGGCGCACTCCCCGCTCTTCGAACCGCTCGTCGTCACCACCGGCCAGCACCGCGAGATGCTCCACCAGATGCTGGACCTGCTGCGCGTACCGGTCCACACCGGGCTCGACGTCATGCGCGAGCGCCAGCAGCTGTCCACCCTCACCGCCCGCCTCGTGGACGGCCTCGGCGAGGTCATCCGTACCGGGCGCCCCGACCTCGTCGTCGTCCAGGGCGACACCACCACCGCCCTGACCGGCGCCCTCGCCGCGTTCTACGAGCACGTCCCCATCGCCCACGTGGAGGCCGGGCTGCGCACCGGGGTCCTCGACAACCCCTTCCCGGAGGAGCTCAACCGCCGCCTGATAGGCCGAATGGCCCGCTGGCACTTCGCGCCCACGGAGCGCGCCGCGGCCAACCTGAAGGCCGAAGGCGTCGCGGACGCCGAGGTGTTCACCACCGGCAACACCGTCATCGACAACCTGCTGTGGGTGCTGGCCGAGGGCACCGGCCGCTGCCTCTTCCGCACCGGCCTGCGGCGCGTGCTGGTCACCCTGCACCGCCGCGAGAACCAGGGCGCGGTGATGCGCTCCATGGGCAAGGCCCTGTGCCGGCTCGCCGACCGCGGCGACGTGGAGATGGTGGTGCCACTGCACAAGAGCCCCGCCGTGCGCGAGGCGCTCCTGCCGGAGCTGACCGGCCACCCGCGCATCGAGGTCGTCGAGCCGCTCGGCTACCTCGACTTCTCCGCCACGCTCGCCGGCTGCGACCTGGTCCTCACCGACTCCGGCGGCATCCAGGAGGAGGCCCCCACCCTCGGCAAGCCCGCCCTCGTGCTGCGCACGACCACCGAGCGCGCCGAGGCCGTCGAGGCCGGCGCGGCCCGGCTCGTGGGCACCGAACCGGAGTGCATCCTGGACGCCGCCGTCCACCTTTTGGATGATCCTGCCGCCTACGAGCGGATGGCCACGGCGGGCAATCCCTTCGGGGACGGCCACGCCACCGACCGCATCATCGCCCAGCTCGCGGAGGACTTCGGCGCCGACGCGGACGGCGGCGGCGGGACCGAACTGGTCGCCTCCCGCACCGAGGGGCCGGGGTCATACTCGACGGCATGACGAGAGTTCAGCGGCTGCTCGGTCTCGCGCTGCTCGCCGCCGTCGTGGTGGCGGGCGCCGCCCTCGCGGCGAGCAGCCTCTGGTCCGGCGACGGCGAGCCGGAGCGGCCGTGGGCCGAGGGCTCGGTCCACGGCCCGTGGCGGTCGGTCTTCGACGGCCACGGCGAGAACATCGGCCGCCACGACGGCCTCTTCCTCGCCCCCCTGCCCGCCCGGGTGCCGGACGAGACCCACGCCGGGCTGATCGTCTCCACGGCCCGCTTCGGGGACGTGGACTACCAGGCGCGCATGCGGACCGTCGCCCAGCTGCGCACGCCCGAGCCCAACCCGTGGGAGGTGCCGTGGCTGCTGTGGGCGTACACCGACCCCGAGCACTTCTACTACGTCACCCTCAAGCCCAACGGCTGGGAGCTCGGCAAGCGCGACCCGGCCTACGAGGGCGGGCAGCGCTTCCTGGCGACCGGCCAGGGGAGCTTCCCCGTCGGCGAGTGGTCCTCCGTCCGGGTCGCGCAGCGCGGCGCACGCATGGAGGTGAGCGTCGGCGACCGGGGCCTGGTGGCCTACGAGGACCGCGAGCGGCCCTACCGTGAGGGCAGCGTGGGGGTGTACACCGAGGACGCGAAGGTGGAGTTCCGCGACCTGCTGGTGCGCCGGCCCGACTAGCCGCGAGGAAGGTGCGGGGACAACAGCGCGGCGCCTGCCACCTGTGGTCGGGGTGGGGCAGGCGCCGCGAGCTCTTCGGGGCGGGTCAGACCGTCAGGGCGCGGTCCGTCGGGCGGACCGGGGCCGGCAGGGTGCTGGTGCCGGTGAGGTAGCGGTCCACGCCGCGGGCGGCGGAGCGGCCCTCGGCGATGGCCCAGACGATGAGGGACTGGCCGCGCCCGGCGTCACCGGCGACGAACACGCCGGGGACGTTGGTGGCGTAGCCGGCGTCGCGGGCGACGTTGCCGCGGGCGTCCAGCTCCAGGCCGAACTGCTCGACGAGGCCGTTCTTCACGTCGGTGCCGGTGAAGCCCATGGCGAGGGTGACCAGCTGGGCCGGGATCCTCCGCTCGGTGCCGGGCTTCTGCGTGAGCTTGCCGCCGGCGAACTCCACCTCGACGAGGTGCAGCCACTGGACGTTGCCGTCCTCGTCCCCTTCGAAGTGGGTGGTGGAGACGGAGTAGACGCGCTCGCCGCCCTCCTCGTGGGCCGAGGTGACCTTGTAGAGCATGGGGAAGGTGGGCCAGGGCTGGCCCTCGTTCCGCTCCTCCCCCGGCCGGGGCATGATCTCCAGCTGGGTGACGGAGGCCGCGCCCTGGCGGTGGGCGGTGCCCACGCAGTCGGCGCCGGTGTCGCCGCCGCCGATGACGACGACGTGCTTGCCCTCGGCGGTGATCGGGGCGACCGTCAGGTCGCCCTCCTGCACCTTGTTCGCCATGGGCAGGTACTCCATGGCGAAGTGGACGCCCTTGAGGTCGCGGCCGGGGACGGGCAGGTCGCGGGAGGTGGTGGCGCCGGCGGCGATGACGACGGCGTCGTAGCGCTTGCGGAGCTTGGCGGCGTCGATGTCGCGGCCGATCTCCACCTCGGTGCGGAACTTGGTGCCCTCCGCGCGCATCTGCTCGATGCGGCGGTTGATGTGCCGCTTCTCCATCTTGAACTCGGGGATGCCGTAGCGCAGCAGCCCGCCGATGCGGTCGGCGCGCTCGTACACCGCGACCGTGTGCCCGGCCCGGGTCAGCTGCTGGGCGGCCGCCAGGCCGGCGGGGCCGGAGCCGATGACGGCGACGGTCTTGCCGGAGAGCCGCTCGGGCGGCTGGGGCGTGACGTCGCCCGCGGCCCACGCCTTGTCGACGATGGTGACTTCGACGTTCTTGATGGTGACGGGCTGCTGGTTGATGCCCAGCACGCAGGCGGACTCGCAGGGGGCGGGGCACAGGCGGCCGGTGAACTCGGGGAAGTTGTTGGTCGCGTGCAGCCGCTCGCTCGCGGCCTGCCAGTCGTCGCGGTAGGCGTAGTCGTTCCACTCGGGAATGAGGTTCCCGAGCGGGCAGCCGTTGTGGCAGAACGGGATGCCGCAGTCCATGCAGCGGCTCGCCTGCTTGCTGATGATCGGCAGGAGCGAGCCGGGGACGTAGACCTCGTTCCAGTCGCGGACGCGCTCGGCGACGGGACGGGTGCGGGCGACCTCGCGGTCCTCGGTCAGAAAGCCCTTCGGGTCAGCCATGGGTCGCCGCCTCCATCATCTTCTCGTGGGTCTCGGTCTCGGAGAGACCGGCTCGCTCGGCGGCGTCCTTGGCGGCGAGCACTGCCTTGTAGGTGGCCGGGACGACCTTGCGGAAGCGGCCGGCGGCCGTGTCCCAGTCGGCGAGGAGCCCGGCCGCGACGGTGGAGGCGGTCTCCTCGTGGTGGCGGCGCACGACGTCGTGCAGCCACTGCCGGTCGTCGGCGTCGAGGGTGTCGACGGCGTCGGCCAGCTCCTTGTTGACGTTGTCGGGGTCGAGGTCGACGACGTAGGCGACGCCGCCGGACATGCCGGCCGCGAAGTTGCGCCCGGTCTCACCGAGGACGACGGCCCGGCCGCCCGTCATGTACTCGCAGCCGTGGTCGCCCACGCCCTCGGAGACCACGGTGGCACCGGAGTTGCGGACGCAGAAGCGTTCGCCGACCCGGCCGCGCAGGAACATCTCGCCGCCGGTGGCGCCGTAGGCGAGGGTGTTGCCGGCGATGACCGAGTACTCGGCGAGGTGATCGGCGCCGCGGTCGGGGCGGACGACGATGCGGCCGCCGGAGAGGCCCTTGCCGACGTAGTCGTTGGCGTCGCCCTCCAGGCGCAGGGTGACGCCGCGGGGCAGGAAGGCGCCGAAGGACTGGCCGGCGGAGCCCGTGAAGGTGATGTCGACGGTGTCGTCGGGCAGTCCGGCGCCGCCGAACCGCTTGGTGACCTCGTGGCCGAGCATCGTGCCCACGGTGCGGTTGATGTTGCGGATGGGCACCTGGGCGCGGACGGGGCGGGCGTCCTCGGCGGAGGAGACCTCCAGGGCGTCGGCGGCGAGCTTGACGAGCTCGTTGTCGAGGGCCTTGGCCAGGCCGTGGTCCTGCTCGGTGGTGCGGTGGCGGACGGCCCCGGCGGGCAGGTCCGGCACGTGCAGCAGCGGGGCGAGGTCCAGGCCCTGGGCCTTCCAGTGGGTCACGGCCCGGCCGGTGTCGAGGAGTTCGGCGTGGCCGACGGCCTCCTCGAGGGTGCGGAAGCCCAGCTCGGCGAGGATCTCGCGGACCTCCTCGGCGATGAACTCGAAGAAGTTGACCACGAATTCGGCCTTGCCGGAGAACCGCTCGCGCAGCACGGGGTTCTGGGTGGCGATGCCGACCGGGCAGGTGTCCAGGTGGCAGACGCGCATCATGACGCAGCCGGAGACGACCAGCGGGGCGGTGGCGAAGCCGAACTCCTCGGCGCCGAGGAGGGCGGCGACGATCACGTCGCGGCCGGTCTTCAGCTGGCCGTCGGTCTGCACGACGATGCGGTCGCGCAGGCCGTTGAGCAGCAGGGTCTGCTGGGTCTCGGCGAGGCCGAGCTCCCAGGGGCCGCCCGCGTGCTTGAGGGAGGTCAGCGGCGAGGCACCCGTGCCGCCGTCGTGGCCGGAGATCAGGACGACGTCGGCGTGGGCCTTGGAGACGCCCGCCGCGACCGTGCCGACGCCGACCTCGGAGACCAGCTTCACATGGATGCGGGCGGCCGGGTTGGCGTTCTTGAGGTCGTGGATCAGCTGGGCGAGATCCTCGATGGAGTAGATGTCGTGGTGCGGGGGCGGCGAGATCAGGCCGACGCCCGGGGTGGAGTGCCGGGTCCTGGCGACCCAGGGGTAGACCTTGTGGCCGGGCAGCTGGCCGCCCTCGCCGGGCTTGGCGCCCTGGGCCATCTTGATCTGGATGTCGTCGGAGTTGACCAGGTACTCGCTGGTGACGCCGAAGCGGCCGGAGGCGACCTGCTTGATGCTGGAGCGGCGCTCGGGGTCGTAGAGGCGCTCGGGGTCCTCACCGCCCTCGCCGGTGTTGGACTTGCCGCCCAGCCGGTTCATGGCGATGGCGAGGGTCTCGTGGGCCTCGCGGGAGATGGAGCCGTACGACATGGCGCCGGTGGAGAAGCGCTTGACGATCTCGCTGACGGGCTCGACCTCGTCGAGGGGGACGGACTCGCGGTCGTTCTTGAGGGAGAACAGGCCGCGGAGCGTCATCAGCCGCTCGGACTGCTCGTTCACGCGCTCGGTGTACTGCTTGAAGATGTCGTAGCGGCGGGCGCGGGTGGCGTGCTGGAGCCGGAAGACGGTGTCGGGGTCGAAGAGGTGCGGCTCGCCCTCGCGGCGCCACTGGTACTCGCCGCCGATGTCGAGGCGGCGGTGGGTGGCCGCGATGCCGGTGGCCGGGTAGGCCTTGGCGTGGCGGGCGGCGACCTCGCGGGCGACGACGTCCAGGCCGGCGCCGCCGATCTTGGTGGCGGTGCCGTGGAAGTAGGTCTCGACGAAGTCCTCGTTCAGGCCGATCGCCTCGAAGACCTGGGCGCCGCGGTAGGAGGCGACGGTGGAGATGCCCATCTTGGACATGACCTTCAGGACGCCCTTGCCGAGGGCCTTGATGAGGTTGCGGATCGCGGCCTCGGGCTCGATGTCCTGCAGGAACGTCCCTGCTCGGACGAGGTCCTCGACGGACTCCATCGCCAGGTAGGGGTTGACGGCGGCCGCGCCGTAGCCGATGAGCAGCGCGACGTGGTGGACCTCGCGGACGTCGCCGGCCTCGACCAGCAGGCCCACGTGGGTGCGCTGCTTGGTGCGGATGAGGTGGTGGTGGACGGCGGAGGTGAGCAGCAGCGACGGGATCGGCGCGTGCTCGGCGTCGGAGTGGCGGTCGGAGAGGACGACGAGCCGGGCGCCGTCGGCGATGGCGGCGTCGGCCTCGGCGCAGATCTCCTGGAGCCGGGCGGCCAGGGCCTCGCCGCCGCCGCTGACGCGGTAGAGGCCGGAGAGGGTGACGGCCTTCAGGCCCGGCATGTCGCCGTCGGCGTTGATGTGGATGAGCTTGGCGAGCTCGTCGTTGTCGATGACGGGGAAGGGCAGGGTGACGCTGCGGCAGGAGGCCGCGGTGGGCTCCAGCAGGTTGCCCTGCGGGCCGAGGGAGGAGATCAGCGAGGTGACGAGCTCCTCGCGGATGGCGTCCAGCGGCGGGTTGGTGACCTGCGCGAACAGCTGGGTGAAGTAGTCGAAGAGCAGCCGGGGCCGCTCGGAGAGCGCGGCGATCGGGGAGTCGGTCCCCATCGAGCCGATGGGCTCGGCCCCGGCCTTCGCCATGGGCGCGAGGATGACGCGCAGCTCCTCCTCGGTGTAGCCGAAGGTCTGCTGGCGGCGGGTGACCGAGGCGTGGGTGTGCACGATGTGCTCGCGCTCGGGGAGGTCGGCCAGGTCGATCAGGCCGGCCTCCAGCCAGTCGCCGTAGGGCGCCGCGGCGGCGAGCCCGGCCTTGATCTCGTCGTCCTCGATGATGCGGTGGTGCTCGGTGTCGACCAGGAACATCCGGCCGGGCTGCAGGCGGCCCTTGCGGACGACCTTCGCCGGGTCGATGTCGAGGACGCCGACCTCGGAGGAGAGCACGACGAGGCCCTCGTCGGTGACCCAGTAGCGGCCGGGGCGCAGGCCGTTGCGGTCGAGGACGGCGCCGACGAGGGTGCCGTCGGTGAAGGTGACGCAGGCCGGGCCGTCCCAGGGCTCCATCTGGGTGGAGTGGTACTGGTAGAAGGCGCGCCGGGCCGGGTCCATGGAGGCGTGGTTCTCCCAGGCCTCCGGGATCATCATCAGGACGCTGTGCGGCAGGGAGCGGCCGCCGAGGTGGAGCAGCTCCAGGACCTCGTCGAAGGAGGCCGAGTCGGAGGCGTCGGGGGTGCAGACGGGGAAGATCCGGTCGAGGTTGTCACCGGCCCCGAACAGCTCGCTGGCCAGCTGCGACTCCCGGGCCCGCATCCAGTTGCGGTTGCCCTTGACCGTGTTGATCTCGCCGTTGTGGGCGACGAAGCGGTACGGGTGGGCGAGCGGCCAGCTGGGGAAGGTGTTGGTGGAGAAGCGGGAGTGGACCAGCGCGATGGCGGTGGCGCAGCGGCGGTCGGAGAGGTCCGGGAAGAACGGCTCCAGCTGACCGGTGGTCAGCATGCCCTTGTAGACGATGGTGCGGGCGGAGAGCGAGGGGAAGTAGACCCCGGCCTCCCGCTCGGCGCGCTTGCGCAGCACGAACGCCTTGCGGTCGAGGGCGAGCCCGGTGTTCTCGCCGTCGCCGACGAACAGCTGGCGGAAGTCCGGCATGGTGGCGCGGGCACTGGCGCCGAGGAGCTCGGGGGCGACGGGGACGGCGCGCCAGCCGAGGACGGTCAGGCCCTCCTCGCGGGCGATCGTCTCGATGGACGAGACGGTGGCGTCCGCGTCCGCGGCGTCCGCGGGGAGGAAGCCGATGCCGACGGCGTACGCGCCGGGCTCGGGGAGCGGGAAGCCGGCGGACTCGCGCAGGAAGGCGTCGGGGACCTGCATCAGGATGCCGGCGCCGTCGCCCGAGTCGGGCTCGGAGCCGGTGGCGCCGCGGTGCTCCAGATTGCGGAGGACGGTGAGCGCCTGCTGCACGAGCGCATGGCTCGCCTCGCCGGTGAGGGTCGCGACGAAGCCGACGCCACAGGCGTCGTGCTCGTTCCGCGGGTCGTACATACCCTGCTGGGCGGGGTGGGATGCGGATCGCATCGGCGGCTCCCGTCGTCGTCTTGGCAGTCCCGGCCGGTGCGGCCGGTGCATGTGCCGAGGGACGACGTTGGCCCTCTGCGAAAGAAGTTGGTGCAGGTTACATGATGGGGCGCTTCTCAAAAAGCGGAAGCACCGGTCCAGCATGTGGACACTGCGGTGAGCGAACACTGCGGTGAAGCGAACACTGCGGTGAAGGCGGCGAGCTGCCGGAAGCGCTGGGGATCGCCCGGCCCGGCCCCGCCGGACACAGCACAGAGCGGGCGGCATTGCCCGCTGCGCTACCGGATTGTGCCCGGCCGTCGAGGGCTTGAAACCGCGATGTCATCCGTACGTTATGCGGGAGCCCGCATAAAGCATCACCCCAGGGCGGTGCCGAAGGCAATACCGAGGGCGTAAGTCACACCCGCGGCCGCGGCGCCGAGGAACAGCTGGCGCAGGCCGCTGAACCACCAGGAGCGGGCCGTCACCCGTGCCACGACGGCTCCGCAGGCGAAGAGACCGAGCAGCGCGAGCAGCACGGCGGGCCACAGCGAGGTCGCTCCCAGCAGGTACGGCAGCAGGGGCAGCAGCGCGCCCAGCGCGAACGAGCCGAACGACGACACCGCCGCGACCATGGGCGACGGCAGGTCGGAGGGGTCTATGCCGAGCTCCTCGCGGGCGTGGATCTCCAGCGCCTGCTCGGGGTCGCGGGACAGCTGCATGGCGACCTCGAGGGCGAGCTTGGGCTCGACGCCTCGCGACTCGTAGAGCGCGGCCAGCTCCGCCAGCTCGTCGGCCGGGTGCTTGTGCAGCTCGCGGCGCTCCACGTCCAGCTCGGCGAGGACGAGTTCGCGCTGCGAGGCGACGGAGGTGTACTCGCCGGCGGCCATGGAGAACGCACCCGCGGCGAGGCCGGCCAGGCCGGCGATGACGATCGTCTGCGCGGAGGCGGAGCCGCCCGCGACACCGGTCATCAGGGCGACGTTGGAGACCAGCCCGTCCATGGCACCGAACACCGCGGGGCGCAGCCAGCCGCCGTTCACGTCGCGGTGCGTGTGGTTGTCGCGGTGCGCGGCGTGCGGTGCGGCAACGGCTTCCAGGACAGACATCTCCGGTGGGCTCCCTTCCCCCTGGGGGTGGCGCCTCGTCCGCCCGCCCCCGCTGATTCGAAGGTACGCACGAAAACGATGATCCGCTAGCAAGGAAGGCCTGCCTGACCTGGGCATACGGGGCCCCTGCGGGGGGCTCGGCGGGGGTCACGCAAGCCCCTGAGGCCGGCTCGGCACCGCCGGACACCTCCGGTGGAGGCTGATCGCCGTTGCGGCGGATCCTCCTTGCCGAAGGCAAGATCTTTACGTGCCTCAGGCATGAAAATCCCGCCGCAGCGGCGATCAGCCACTACGGCGGGTTACGGCGGTGCCGAACTGCCGTCAGACCTTTTTCGTTCCGGGGGGCGAGCCCTCCACGGACGAGTCACCGCCACCGCCCGGCTTTGCCAGGGAGGTCGGTTCCTCGCCGGCTTCCCCGATGACCCCCGGCTCCACCACGAGCTCCCTGCCGGGGCACCGCTTCGCGGAGATGATCATGTAGACGACGGCCGCGATGAAGACCACGATCGACGTCCACCCGTTGAGCCGCAGGCCCAGCACGTGGTGCGCGTCGTCCACGCGCAGGTACTCGAACCAGAAGCGGCCCACCGTGTACGAGGCCACGTACAGCGCGAACGCGCGCCCGTGCCCGAGGGTGAAGCGCCGGTCCGCCCAGATCACCAGGCCCGCGATCAGCAGGCACCACAGCGACTCGTACAGGAACGTCGGGTGGTAGGTCCCGGCGACCCGGCCGATCGCCGGATCGGCGTCGATCTTCAGCCCCCAGGGCAGCGTCGTCGTCTTGCCGTACAGCTCCTGGTTGAACCAGTTGCCCCAGCGGCCGATCGCCTGGGCGACGGCCAGGCCGGGGGCGAGGGCGTCCGCCCAGGCCGGCAGGGGGATGCCACGGCGGCGGCAGCCGATCCACGCGCCGACCGCGCCGAGCGCGACCGCGCCCCAGATGCCGAGGCCGCCCTCCCAGATCTTGAAGGAGTTGACCCAGTCGCGGCCCTCGCCGAAGTACAGCTCGTAGTCGGTGATGACGTGGTACAGCCGGCCGCCGACGAGCCCGAAGGGCACCGCCCAGACGGCGATGTCGGCAACCGTCCCGGCCCGCCCGCCGCGGGCGATCCAGCGCCGGTTGCCCAGCCAGACCGCCACGAAGACGCCGATGATGATGCAGAAGGCATAGCCGCGCAGCGGGACCGGTCCGAGGTGGATCACGCCGGTCGACGGGCTGGGAATGTATGCGAGTTCCATGACATCCCCGACGCTACCCTGCCGGGGCGACGGAACGGCAACCCACCCGGCGCAACAGCTGCGTAACGCCCCCGGGCCTCAGCCCTTCGCGGCTTCGGCGACCATCTGCCGGAGTTTGTCCGGGGTGAGCGGGTTCTTCTGGTCGCCGTAGATGCTCTTGCCGTTGAGCAGGACGGTCGGGGTGGCGCGGTAGGAGGACTTGCCGAAGGCCTCGTGGGACTTCTTCACCCAGCTGTCGTGGGTGCCGTCGTCCACGCAGGTGCGGAAGGCGGGGGTGTCCAGCCCGGGCACCTGCCCGGCCAGCTCCAGCAGGCGCGCCTTCTTGCCGTAGGCGTCGTCGGTCTCCTGCGGCTGGTTCTTGAAGAGCAGGTCGTGGTACGCGGCGAACTTCCCGGCGTCCTGCGCGCAGGCCGCCGCATTGGCGGCGTTGAGCGAGCCGCTGCCGCCGAGGTTGTTGTCGATCAGGGTGACCAGGTGGTACTCGGCCTTGAGCTGGCCCTTCTGCTCCAGCTCGTTGACCGTGTCGCGGAAGACGTTCTCGAAACCGCCGCAGCCCGGGCAGCGGAAGTCCTCGTAGACCGTGAGGGTCGCCTTCGCGGCGGGCTTGCCGACCGGGATGGTGACGCTGTCCTTTCCGGTGGCGCCCTGCGGGGCGACCAGGGGTCCGGCGGCCTCCTTCTTGCCGCCGCCCGTGTTCGCCACGAGCGCCGCGATGCCGGCGCCCGCGCCGAGGACGGCGACGACGATCACACCGGCGATCAGCGTGCGCTTGCGCTTGGCCCGGGCCTCTTCGCGCTGCCGCTGTTCCTGCAGCCGCTCACGGGCGCTGCGCTTCCCATCCGAGTTCTTCTGGCTCACATCCCGCTACAACGAACCGGGGGCCCGCCCATGCGCGCCCCCGGTCGCCGGTTCCTTCAAAAGAGTTAAGCGCGTTTGCGCACGCCCTCGGCCAGTTCACCCGCGAGGGCGCGGACGGCGGCGAGGCCGGCCTCCAGGTCGGGGGCGTCCAGGAGCCGCTTGACGAAGGCCGAGCCGACGATCACGCCGTCGGCGAAGGCCGCCACCTCCGCGGCCTGGGCGGCGTTGGAGACACCCAGGCCGACGCAGACCGGCAGCTCGGTGACCGCGCGCGTGCGGCGCACCAGGTCCTGCGCCTCGTTGCCGACGGACTCCCGGGTGCCCGTGACGCCCATCAGCGAGGCCGCGTACACGAAGCCGCTGCCCGCTGCCGTGATCTTGGCGAGGCGCTCGTCGCGGCTGCTGGGCGCGACCACGAAGACGGTGGCGAGCCCGTGCTGCTCGGCGGCCTTGCGCCAGGCCTCGGACTCCTCGACCGGCAGGTCGGGCAGGATGCAGCCCGCTCCCCCGGCGGCGGCGAGGTCGGCGGCGAAGCGCTCGGGGCCGTAGGCGTCGACGGGGTTCCAGTAGGTCATGCACAGCACGGGCGCGCCCGTGATCTCGTGCGCCTCCTTGACCGTGCGGATGACGTCGACGATCTTGATGCCGCCGCGCAGGGCGATGTCGTCGGCGGTCTGGATGACCGGGCCGTCCAGGACGGGGTCGCTGTGCGGCAGGCCGACCTCGACGATGTCGCAGCCGCCGTCGAGCATGGCGGTGACGGCGCGCACGCCGTCGTCCACGGTCGGGAAGCCGGCGGGGAGGTAGCCGACGAGCGCGGCGCGGTTCTCGGCCCTGGCGGCGGCCAGGACGGAGCTCAGCAGTTCGATGTTGCCCGCCATTACTGCTCCCCCGCCTCGTCGTACAGCCCGAAGTAGCGGGCTGCGGTGTCCATGTCCTTGTCGCCGCGGCCGGAGAGGTTGACCAGGACCAGCCCGTCCGTGCCCAGCTCCTTGCCGACCTCCAGCGCCCCGGCCAGCGCGTGCGCGCTCTCGATGGCCGGGATGATGCCCTCGGTGCGGGAGAGCAGCCGCAGGGCCTGCATGGCGTCGTCGTCCGTGACGGCCCGGTACTCGGCGCGGCCGGTGTCCTTCAGGTAGGAGTGCTCCGGGCCGATGCCGGGGTAGTCCAGGCCCGCCGAGATCGAGTACGGCTCGGTGATCTGGCCGTCCTCGTCCTGCAGGACGTAGGAGCGCGAGCCGTGCAGGATGCCGGGCGTGCCGGCGGTGAGGGTGGCCGCGTGCTCGCCGGTGGCCAGGCCGTGGCCGCCGGGCTCGCAGCCGATCAGGCGCACGCCCTCGTCGGGGAGGAAGGCGTGGAACAGGCCGATGGCGTTGGAGCCGCCTCCCACGCAGGCCACGGCGGCGTCCGGCAGGCGGCCGGCGCGCTCCAGGATCTGGCGGCGCGCCTCGACGCCGATGACCCGGTGGAAGTCGCGGACGAGGGCCGGGAAGGGGTGCGGGCCCGCGACGGTGCCGAAGAGGTAGTGCGTGCGGTCGACGTTGGCGACCCAGTCGCGGAACGCCTCGTTGATGGCGTCCTTCAGGGTGCGGCTGCCGGACTTCACGGCGATGACCTCGGCGCCGAGCATCCGCATGCGGGCGACGTTCAGCGCCTGCCGCCGGGTGTCCACCTCGCCCATGTAGATGGTGCATTCGAGGCCGAAGAGGGCGCAGGCGGTGGCGGTGGCGACGCCGTGCTGGCCGGCGCCCGTCTCCGCGATGACGCGGGTCTTGCCCATGCGCTTGGTGAGCAGGGCCTGGCCCAGCACGTTGTTGATCTTGTGCGAGCCGGTGTGGTTGAGGTCCTCGCGCTTGAGGAAGATCCGGGCGCCCCCGGCGTGCTCCGCGAAGCGCGGCACCTCGGTGAGGGCGCTGGGCCGGCCGGTGTAGTTGACCATCAGGTCGGCCAGCTCGGCGGCGAAGGCGGGGTCGGCCTTGGCCTTCTCGTACTCGGCGGCGACCTCGTCGACGGCGGCGACGAGGGCCTCGGGGATGAACTTCCCGCCGAACGCGCCGAAGTAGCCTTCGGGGCTCGGAACTTGACCCTCCGGGTCCGGGACGAAGAATTCAGAGGACACGTACGTACTCCTCGGACGGCTGTGAGGTTGTGGGTGACGGGTGGTGCGGGCTAGAGCGCGGTGCTCCGACGCCATCGCATCCCGTTGATCTGACCCGGCTCACAGCCGATGTGGTACCGCACGCGGCGTCCGAGGGCGCGGCGCGCGGGCGCGCGGCAGCCCCGGGGGCGGCACCCCCGGGCCAGTCGCGCGTACGCCCTCATGGCCCGGTCAGCCCCGCCCGTGCCGCAGGGCCGGGTGGGCTCCCGCCGCGACCAGGTCGGCGACGGCGCCCTTGGGGTCGCGGCCGGTGACCAGGGACTCGCCGACCAGGACGGCGTCGGCGCCGTCGTTCGCGTAGGCGATGAGGTCGTGCGGGCCGCGCACGCCGGACTCGGCGATCTTGACGATGCCGTCCGGGATCTCGGGGGCGACCCGGGCGAAGGTGCCGCGGTCGACCTCGAGGGTCTTGAGGTTGCGGGCGTTGACGCCGATGATCCGGGCGCCGGCGTCGACCGCGCGCTGGACCTCCTCCTCGTCGTGCACCTCGACCAGCGGGGTGAGCCCGATGGACTCGGCCCGCTCGATGAGGGAGACGAGGGCCTCCTGCTCCAGGGCCGCGACGATCAGCAGGGCCAGGTCGGCGCCGTAGGCGCGGGCCTCCCACAGCTGGTAGGCGGTGACGATGAAGTCCTTGCGCAGGATCGGGATGTCGACCCGGGCGCGGACGGCTTCGAGGTCGGCGAGGGAGCCGCCGAAGCGCCGCTGCTCGGTCAGCACGCTGATCACGGCCGCGCCGCCCGCCTCGTAGTCGGCGGCGAGGCCGGCGGGGTCGGCGATGGCGGCCAGCGCGCCCTTGGAGGGGCTGGAGCGCTTGACCTCGCAGATCACGCTGACGTTCTCGCCGCGGAGGGCGGCGGCGCCGTCCTTCGCCTGTGGCGCCTTGGCGGCCCGCTCCTTGAGCTCGTCGAGGCTGACGCGCGCCTGCCGCTCCGCGAGGTCGGCACGGACGCCCTCGATGATCTCGTCGAGCACACTCACGCGAGCGGCCCCCTTCCGGACTCGGATGGTCTGGGCTGGTGCGGCGGGAATCCTCCCCCACCAGGCACTGCGATGGTATCTGCCGCGGGGCGAAGGTTTCGCATCCGGTTGACGCGGGTCCCACCTCGTGGACGCCCGGTGGACACTCCCCGCCGCCGGGCCGGAGGCTCGTCTAGGGGGTCAGGGCGGCGCCGAAAGGCAGGTTCCGCACGACCGTGAAGAGCAGGACAAGGGTGCCGAGGGCCCACCAGTGGCGGGCGCGCGGGGACAGCTGCACGCCCTCGTGGCCCCGCAGGACCCTGGTGATCCATACGCACCACAGGACGGCGAAGGCGGCGTACCCGGCGACGGCCAGGGCGTTCGCGCCGAGCGCGGCGGGGAGGTCGCCGTGGGCGAGCGCGTGGACGCCGCGCAGCCCGCCGCAGCCGGGGCAGTACAGGCCCGTCCAGCGCAGCAGGGGGCAGGCGGGGTAGTGGCCGGGCCGGCCCGGGTCCACGGCGCCGACGAAGCCGAAGGCCGCGGCGAGACCGGCCGCGACGCCCAGGGGGGCGGCCAGCCGGCGCGTACGGTCCCTCACGTCGGCGATCACACCGAAAGTCTCCGCCGGGTGGCACGAAGGCGCAGCTCAGGGCCGTCGTACGGAGGACCGTACGGGCCCGGGGCCGCGCCTTGGGGCAGGGATGGCGTGGAGGACGCGGGGCGTCAGTTCCGGCCGGTCTCGCCGGCCATCTTCAGAGGAGCCCTCTTGGGCATGCCCATGCCCATCATGCTCATGACGCCGCCCACGACACCACCGATCGCGATGATGGCGATGCCGGCCCAGAAGCCGGCCGGCTTCGCGGCCACCATGAAGGCGCCGGAGACGCAAAAGCCGATGAAGGCGATCGTGACACCGGTCCAGGCGGCCGGGGTGTGTCCGTGGCTGGTACCCGCCATGACTAAGACTCCTCGTTGCTGTGGCGCGCCCGCGGGCGCGGAGAACGCTCATGGTCATTGTCCCCGACGGCCGGGGCCGCCTCGATCCGGGGGGCGCCGCCGGGGCGTGTCACGCCCTCGTGGGGTCCTCGCCGCGGTCGAGGGCCTTCCACAGCTCCTCGGGGCGCTCCGGGTCGGGGGCGGTGCGGGCGCGGCGCGGGCGCGGGGTGCCGTCGCGCTCGTACCGCCCGGACATGGCCGGCCAGTGGCGGCCGTAGCGCAGGGCGAGGAGCCCCGCGAGCAGCAGCAGGACGCCGCCCGCGAGGGCGACCCACGGCCACGCCGTATGGGTGACGTTGTCGATGGCGCCGCTGGTGAGCCCGTTGGCCTTGGCGGCCTGCTCGTCCAGGGCGGCGGTGTCCCCCGCACCGGTGACCGCGCCGGCCACGACCCCGGCGCCCGCGAGGACGAGCCCGGCGGCCACCACGGTGCGCCAGACGCCGCGGACGGCGAAGACCGCGACGAGGGCGGCGAGGCCGACGACGGCGAGGGCGCCGGGCAGGCCGGTGACGTCCTGGCCGCTGACGTGCTTGGCGACGGTGCTCCCGGCGACGGTCGTCGTCCCCTCGGCCCAGGTGCGGCCGCCCGCGAGCAGGGCGAGGGCGGCGCCGGCCGCGCCGAGGAGCAGCGCGGTGCCTACGGTTCTTCCTGTGCTCACGGGTCCACTATCCCTTGTGGGTGGTTTGTCGGTGCCGCCGGGGTGGCGGCTAGGCGAGCCGGTTCGCGGTGTGCACGGCGCGCAGCACCGCCGCGGCCTTGTTGCGGCACTCCGCGTCCTCCGCCGCGGGGTCGGAGTCGGCGACGACGCCCGCGCCCGCCTGGACGTAGGCGGTGCCCTCCTTCAGGACGGCGGTGCGGATGGCGATGGCGGTGTCGGAGTCCCCGGCGAAGTCCAGGTAGCCGACGCAGCCGCCGTACAGGCCGCGGCGCGAGGGCTCCAGCTCCTCGATGATCTGCATGGCGCGCGGCTTGGGCGCGCCCGAGAGCGTGCCGGCCGGGAAGCAGGCGGTGAGCACGTCGAAGGCGGTGCGCCCGGCGGCCAGGCGGCCGGTGACCGTGGAGACGATGTGCATCACGTGGCTGTAGCGCTCGATCGACATGAAGTCGACGACCTCGACGCTGCCGGGCTCGCAGACCCGCCCGAGGTCGTTGCGGCCGAGGTCGACGAGCATCAGGTGCTCGGCGCGCTCCTTGGCGTCGCCGAGGAGCTCCTCGGCGAGCGCGGCGTCCGCCTGCGGGGTGGCCCCGCGCGGCCGGGTGCCGGCGATGGGGTGCACCATGGCCTGCCCGTCCTCGACCTTGACGAGCGCCTCCGGGCTGGAGCCGACGACGTCGAACCCGTCGAACCGGAACAGGTACATGTAGGGGCTCGGGTTCGTCGCCCGCAGCACGCGGTAGACGTCGAGCGCGGAGGCCGAGCAGGGCGTCTCGAAGCGCTGCGAGGGCACGACCTGGAAGGCCTCGCCGGCGCGGATGCGCTCCTTGATGTCCTCGACGGCCGCCATGTAGTCCGGGCCGCCCCAGCGGGCGGTGTACTCGGGCAGCTCGGAGGGGGGCAGGGCGGTGGGGGCCGAGGGCGCGGGCCGGTGCAGGTCGGCGGCCATCGCGTCCAGCCGGGCGACGGCGTCGGCGTACGCCTCGTCCACGCCGCTGTCGAGGTCGTTGTGGTTGATCGCGTTGGCGATCAGCAGGACCGTGCCGTTCCAGTGGTCGAGGACGGCGAGGTCGGAGGTGAGGAGCATGGTGAGCTCCGGCAGGCCGAGGGGGTCGCGGTCCTCGCCGCCGTGCTCGCCGATCTTCTCCAGGCGGCGGACGACGTCGTAGCCGAGGTAGCCCACCATGCCGCCGGTGAAGGGCGGCAGTCCGGCACCCTCCATGAGGTCGCGCGGGGTGTGCAGGGCGGCCACGGTGGCGCGCAGCGCCTCCAGCGGGTCGCCGCCGGTGGGGACGCCGACGGGAGGGGTGCCCAGCCAGTGGGTCCCGCCGTCGCGCACGGTGAGGGTCGCGGCGCTGCGGACGCCCACGAAGGAGTAGCGCGACCAGGTGCGGCCGTTCTCCGCGGACTCCAGCAGGAAGGTGCCGGGACGCTCGGCGGCGAGCTTGCGGTACAGGCCGACGGGGGTGTCGCCGTCGGCGAGGAACCGCCGGGTGACCGGGATGACCCGGCGGTCCTTCGCGAGCGTACGGAAGGTGTCGGCGTCCGGGGTGATGTCACCGGTGGTCGTGGCAGCCATGGCAGCGGAGCCTACTTGCCCAGCGGGAGGACGTCGGCATCGAAACAGGTGCGGTCGCCTGTGTGGCAGGCGGCGCCCACCTGGTCGACCTTGACGAGGAGGGTGTCCTTGTCGCAGTCGAGGGCCACGGACTTCACGTGCTGGACGTGTCCGGACGTGTCGCCCTTGACCCAGTATTCCCGGCGGCTGCGGCTCCAGTAGGTGCAGCGGCCGGTGGTCAGGGTGCGGTGGAGCGCCTCGTCGTCCATCCAGCCGAGCATGAGGACCTCGCCGGTGTCGTACTGCTGGGCGATGGCGGGAATCAGCCCGTCGGCGCCGCGCTTGAGGCGCGCGGCGATGGCGGGGTCGAGGGAGGAGGCGGGGGCGCTGTTGCCGGTCATGGGGTCCATTCTGCCGCGCGGGCCCGCCGGGACCCCCCGAACGGGCCTGTCAGTGGCGTACGGCATGCTTCGCCCATGAGTACTCCGCCCTCGAACCCCCCGCAGCCCCCCGGTGGCGGCGGTGGGTTCGGCCCGCCGCAGCAGTTCGGGCCGCCGTCGGCCCAGCCGCCCGCCCAGCCCTACGGACAGCCCCAAGCGCCGCAGGGATACGGCCAGCAGCCCGGCTTCGGTCAGCAGCCGGGTTTCGGCCAGTACGGCCAGCAACAGCAGTACGGCCAGCAGTTCGGCCAGCCCATGCCGCCCCCGCCCCCGCCCTCGGGCGGCAACGGCGCGAAGGTCGCCGCGATCGTCATCGGCTGCGTCCTGGTGGTCGGCCTGATCGTGGGCGGCATCATGCTGACCGCCGGCGGCGACAAGGACGACAAGCCGACCGCCAAGCCGAAGAGCTCGTCGGCCCCGTCGGCGGCGCCCTCCGCGCCGGCCGTGGACCCGAGCGCCCCGGGCACCAACCCCTCGGGCCCGGAGCCGTCCTCCTCCGGTCTGCCGTCGGTCTCCCGCGTGCCGTACGTGGTGCTCAAGCCCGGCCAGTGCTTCGACCACCCGCGCATGAGCATCGGGCTCACCGAGGTGAAGACGAAGCCGTGCAGCGGTCCGCACGACGGTGAGGTCATCGCCAACGAGACCCTGACCGGCAAGTTCGACACCGAGCTGGACATCCAGACCAAGGCCCGGGAGCTGTGCAAGAAGAGGGCGCAGGACCGCATGCGCTCCATATCCGACGGCAAGAACTACTACTCGTACGTGCTCTACCCGACCCCGACCACCTACGCCCGGGGCCAGGACCAGATCACGTGTTCGATGACGCTGAGCGTCTCGCAGGGCGGCCAGAAGATGGACAAGCCGCTGCCCGAGTAGTCGCGGGGGCGTGGCACCGGCGGGGGGCCGGCCTTAGGGTGGCGCCATGTCGACCCACGCCCAGCGCGAACGCCTGTTCCTCGCCGATCTGTTGGAGTCGGCGGGCCCGAACGCCCCGACGCTCTGCGGCGGCTGGCGGACCCGTGACCTCGCGGCCCACGTCGTGGTGCGCGAGCGCCGAGCCGACGCCGCCGCCGGGATCGTGCTCAAGCCCCTGGCCGCACGTCTGGAGCGGGTGCAGGCGGAGTTCGCCGCCAAGCCCTACGAGGAGCTGATCCAGCTCATCCGCACCGGGCCGCCGCGGCTGTCGCCCTA
Source organism: Streptomyces sp. KLMMK (assembly GCF_036961605.1). Taxonomy (NCBI): domain Bacteria; kingdom Bacillati; phylum Actinomycetota; class Actinomycetes; order Kitasatosporales; family Streptomycetaceae; genus Streptomyces; species Streptomyces sp. KLMMK. Next base: position 13,438 of record NZ_JBAMDC010000031.1, on the reverse strand, counting down.
CGCCCTCAAGCAGATCGACGAGGCCGCGAACACGGTCGAGTTCTACGTGCACGCCGAGGACGTCCGCCGTGCCCAGCCGGACTGGGCCCCGCGGGAGGTCGACCCCGTCTTCGCGGACGCCCTGTGGGCCCGGCTGGAGCGGGTGGCCCGGATGCTCGGCCGGAGATCGCCCGTCGGCCTGGTCCTGCGCCGCCCCGACGGGCGCACGGCGGTCGCCCGGCGCGGCGCGCCGGTGGTGACCGTCACCGGGGAGCCCGGCGAGCTGACCCTCTTCGTCTTCGGCCGCCAGGCGGCCGCCCGGGTGGAGCTGGACGGCGAAAAGGACGCGGTGGCCGAGGTGGAGGGGGCCGAGCTGGGAATCTGAGGTTCCGTGCCGGACCCGACTCCGAAGAGGTGCCCTGCCATGGCGTACACCAGCAGATCCGCCCACTCCGCCCCGTCGCCCGCGCCGCCCCTGACCGGCTTCTCGCTGGGGATCCTGCTGCTCCGGCTGATGATCGGCCTCATCATGATGGGGCACGGCACGCAAAAGCTGTTCGGCTGGTTCGACGGGCCCGGCCTCGACGGCGTCGCGAAGGCCTTCCAGGCCTGGGGCTATCCCGCGCCCAAGGCGATGGCCGTCATCGCCGGCCTGAGCGAGACGCTGGGCGGCGCCGGCCTCTTCCTCGGCCTCCTCACCCCGCTGGCCGCGGCCGCCGTGCTCGGCACGATGGTCAACGCGCTCGGGGTGACCTGGGACGGGTTCTTCCTCCCCAAGGGCATCGAGTTCACCCTGCTGGTCGCCGTCACGGCGGCGGCCCTCGCACTCACGGGCCCCGGCAGGTACTCGGCGGACGCACACCTGCCGGTGCTGCGGCAGCACCGGCTGTCCTACGGGATCGCGGCGATCGCCCTCGCCCTGGTGACGGGGGCGGTCTTCCTGCTGATCCGCGACTAGCCCGTCCGGGCGGGTTCTTCGACCAGGGCTGCGGCTCGGCTCGGCACCGCCGGCCTGCCACATCGTGGTTGCTCGCCGTTGCGGCGGAAGAAGGCTGCCGCAACGGCGAGCAAGCACCACGGCGAGAGTCCGGCGGATGACGCCGCCACCGTGGTGATCCGCCGGATGCGCCCTACCGCACCGGGTGGCCCGCCTCGCGCAGAGCCGTTTTGACGTCCGCGATCCGCAGGTCGCCGAAGTGGAAGACCGACGCGGCGAGCACCGCGTCCGCGCCCGCCTCGACGGCCGGGGCGAAATCGGCCAGCCTGCCCGCGCCGCCGCTCGCGATGACCGGGACCGTGACGTGCTTGCGCACGGCCTGGATCATCTCGGTGTCGTAGCCGTCCTTGGTGCCGTCGGCGTCCATGGAGTTCAGCAGGATCTCCCCGGCGCCCAGCTCCGCCGCACGGTGGGCCCACTCGACGGCGTCGAGGCCGGTGCCGCGGCGGCCGCCGTGGGTGGTGACCTCGAAGCTGCCGGAAGGGGTGCGGCGGGCGTCGACCGACAGGACGAGGACCTGCCGGCCGAAGCGCTCGGCGATCTCCTGGACGAGCTCCGGCCGCTCGATGGCCGCCGTGTTGACGCCCACCTTGTCGGCACCGGCCCGCAGCAGCTTGTCGACGTCGGCCGCGGTGCGCACGCCGCCGCCGACGGTCAGCGGGATGAAGACCTGCTCGGCCGTGCGGCGGACCACGTCGTAGGTGGTCTCGCGGTTGCCGGAGGAGGCGGTGATGTCGAGGAACGTCAGCTCGTCGGCGCCCTCACGGCCGTACACCTTGGCCATTTCCACCGGGTCGCCCGCGTCGCGCAGGTTCTGGAAGTTGACGCCCTTGACGACACGGCCGTTGTCCACGTCCAGGCAGGGGATGACTCGGACCGCCAGGGTCATGTGCTCGTTGCTCCTCGGTACGCTTCCAGCTCTACTTCGACCAGCACGCGCGAGTCGACGAAGCCGGAGACGACGACCAGGGTCGCCGCCGGGCGGACCGCGTCGAAGAGCTCCTTGTGGGCACGGCCCACCTCGTCCACGTCTCGCGCGTGGGTCAGGTACATCCGGGTGCGGACGACGGCCCCGGGGCCGAGGCCGAACCGCTCCAGCGCGGCGAGGGCGTTGCCGAAGGCCGACCTGGCCTGTTCGTACGGATCGCCCTCGCCGTTCAGCACGGTGCCGGTGAACGGCATCGTGCCGGACACCAGCACCCGGTCTCCCGCCGCGACGGCGCGCGCACAACCGAAGGCCTCTTCCCAGGGACTGTCGCTCTGCACACGCTGCACGGCATCGGTCATACGGACACAGCCTCCAGGGCCTCTTCCAAGGTGAACGCCTTGGCGTAGAGGGCCTTTCCGACGATGGCGCCTTCGACACCCTCCGGTACCAGGTTGGCGATCGCCCGCAGGTCGTCAAGGGAGGAGACTCCGCCGGAGGCGACGACCGGCTTGTCGGTGGCCGCGCAGACGTTCTTCAGCAGCTCCAGGTTGGGGCCCTGGAGGGTGCCGTCCTTGGCGATGTCGGTGACGACGTAGCGGGCGCAGCCCTCGGAGTCGAGGCGGGCGAGGGTCTCGTAGAGGTCGCCGCCGTCGCGGGTCCAGCCGCGGCCGCGCAGGGTGGTGCCGCGGACGTCCAGGCCGACCGCGATCTTGTCGCCGTGCTCGGCGATGACCTTGGCGACCCACTCGGGGGTCTCCAGGGCGGCGGTGCCGAGGTTGACGCGGGTGCAGCCGGTGGCGAGGGCGGCGGCGAGCGAGGCGTCGTCGCGGATGCCGCCGGACAGCTCGACCTTGATGTCCATGGCCCCGGCCACCTGGGCGATGAGCTCGCGGTTGTCACCGGTGCCGAACGCGGCGTCCAGGTCGACCAGGTGGAGCCACTCGGCGCCCGAGCGCTGCCAGGCGAGGGCCGCCTCCAGCGGGGAGCCGTACGAGGTCTCGGAGCCGGACTCGCCGTGGACGAGGCGCACGGCCTGGCCGTCGCGGACGTCGACGGCGGGGAGGAGTTCGAGCTTGCTCACAGGGTTCCGATCCAGTTGGTGAGGAGCTGGGCACCGGCGTCGCCGGACTTCTCGGGGTGGAACTGGGTGGCCCACAGCGGACCGTTCTCCACGGCGGCCACGAAGGGCTCGCCGTGCGTGGCCCAGGTGACCTTGGGGGCGCGGATGTTGGGGTTGGTCACCTCCAGGCTCCACTCGCGCACCGCGTAGGAGTGCACGAAGTAGTAGCGGGTGTCCGCGTCGAGGCCGGCGAAGAGCTGCGAGTCCGCGGCGGGCGTGACGGTGTTCCAGCCCATGTGCGGGACGACGTCCGCCTTGAGGGGCTCGACGACGCCGGGCCACTCGTCCAGGCCCTCGGTCTCCACGCCGTGCTCGATGCCGCGCTCGAAAAGGATCTGCATGCCGACGCAGATGCCCATCACGGGGCGGCCGCCGGAGAGCCGGCGCCCGACGAGCCAGTCGCCGCGGGCGGCGCGCAGGCCCTGCATGCAGGCCGCGAAGGCGCCGACGCCGGGGACGAGGACGCCGTCGGCGTTCATGGCCTTGTCGTAGTCGCCGGTGATCTCGACGTCCGCGCCGACGTGGGCGAGGGCGCGCTCGGCGGAGCGGACGTTGCCGAAGCCGTAGTCGAAGACGACGACCTTCTTCTTCGGGGCGCTCATGACCACAGTCCTTCGATCCGGAGGGTGCCGGCGGTCAGGCACATCGCGGCACCTATCCCGAGCAGCACGACGATGCTCCTGGGCATGCCCTGCTTGAGGAAGGAGATGATGCCGCCGACCAGGAAGAGGCCGACGACGATGAGCGTGGTGGACAGGCCGTTCACAGGGCACCCTTCGTGGAGGGGAGAATTCCGGCGGCGCGCGGGTCGCGCTCGGAGGCGTAGCGCAGGGCCCGGGCGAGGGCCTTGAACTGGCACTCCACGATGTGGTGCGCGTTGCGCCCGTACGGGACGTGCACGTGCAGAGCGATCTGCGCCTGCGCGACGAAGGACTCCAGGATGTGCCGGGTCATCGTCGTGTCGTACGTGCCGATCATCGGCGCCATGTTCTCGGGCTCGGTGTGCACCAGGTAGGGGCGGCCGGAGAGGTCGACGGTGACCTGGGCGAGGGACTCGTCCAGCGGGACCGTGCAGTTGCCGAAGCGGTAGATGCCCACCTTGTCGCCGAGGGCCTGCCGGAAGGCGGCGCCCAGCGCGAGGGCGGTGTCCTCGATGGTGTGGTGGGTGTCGATGTGCAGGTCGCCGTCGGTCTTGACGGTGAGGTCGAAGAGGCCGTGGCGGCCGAGCTGGTCGAGCATGTGATCGTAGAAACCGACCCCGGTCGACACGTCGACCTGCCCGGTCCCGTCGAGGTCGATCTCGACGAGAACGGAGGTCTCCTTGGTGGTGCGCTCTACGCGCCCAACGCGGCTCATGAGTGGTTCTCCTTGCGAAGGGGCCTCTCCGGACCCTGAGCGACGACGGCGTCGGCTCGGCCGGGGGTCCGGGGGTTGTCCCCCGGGAATTGCAGCTTCAGTACGGCGCGGACCGCGTCCAGGAACGCGTCGTTCTCCTCCGGGGTGCCGGCGGTGACGCGCAGCCACCCCGGTACGCCGTTGTCGCGCACCAGCACGCCGTGGTCGAGGATGGCCCGCCACGCGGCGGGGCTGTCCTCGAAGCGGCCGAACTGGACGAAGTTGGCGTCCGAGTCGGTCACCTCGCAGCCCATCGCGCGCAGCTCGGCGACCAGGCGGTCGCGCTCGGCCTTGAGCTGCTCGACGTAGCCGAGCAGGGTGTCCGTGTGCTCCAGGGCGGCCAGCGCCGTGGCCTGGGTGACGGCCGACAGGTGGTACGGCAGGCGGACGAGCTGGACTGCGTCGACCACGGCCGCGTCCGCGGCGAGGTAACCGAGCCGGAGCCCGGCGGCGCCGAACGCCTTGGACATGGTGCGGGAGACGACGAGGTTCGGGCGGCCCTCGATGAGCGGCAGCAGCGAGGGGCCGTGGCTGAACTCGCTGTACGCCTCGTCGAGGACGACCAGCGAGGGCCCGGCCGCCTGCGCGGCCTCGTACAGCCGCAGGACCGTCTCCGCCCCGACCGCCGTGCCCGTGGGGTTGTTGGGCGAGCAGACGAAGACGACGTTCGGCCGGTGCTCGGCGATGGCGCGCTCGGCCGCCTCCACGTCGATGGTGAAGTCGTCGCGGCGGGGGCCGGAGATCCAGCCGGTGCCGGTGCCGCGCGAGATCAGGGCGTGCATCGAGTACGAGGGCTCGAAGCCGATCGCGGTGCGACCGGGCCCGCCGAAGGTCTGCAGCAGCTGCTGGATGACCTCGTTGGAGCCGTTGGCCGCCCACACCTGCCGCATGCCGACCTCGTGCCCGGCGGTGCGGGTGAGGTACTTGGCCAGCTCGGTGCGGAGCTCGACCGCATCCCGGTCGGGGTAGCGGTTGAGGTGCCGCGCGGCCTCGGCGACACGCTCGGCGATGCGGGCGACGAGGGGCTCGGGCAGCGGGTAGGGGTTCTCGTTGGTGTTCAGGCGTACGGGCACGTCCAGCTGGGGGGCGCCGTACGGGGACTTGCCGCGCAGTTCGTCCCGGATGGGGAGTGCGTCCCAGGGGGAGACAGGGGTATTGCGGGTCTCGTGCGTCACTTGCCGTCCGGAACCTTCCACTCGAACCGTGCCTTGACCGCGGCCCCGTGCGCCGGCAGGTCCTCCGCCTCGGCGAGCGTCACCACGTGTCCCGCGACCTCGGCCAGGGCCTCCCGGGTGTAGTCCACGACGTGGATGCCGCGCAGGAAGCTCTGGACGGAGAGGCCGGAGGAGTGGCACGCGCAGCCGCCGGTGGGCAGCACGTGGTTGGAGCCGGCGGCGTAGTCGCCGAGCGAGACGGGGGCGTACGGGCCGACGAAGATCGCGCCGGCGTTCTGCACGCGGGCGGCGACGGCCGCGGCGTCGGCGGTCTGGATCTCCAGGTGCTCGGCGCCGTAGGCGTCGACGACGGCGAGGCCGTGGTCGACGGAGTCGACCAGGACGATGCCGGACTGTCGGCCGGAGAGCGCGGGCACGATCCGGTCCTCGATGTGCCGGGTCATGGCGACCTGGGTCTCGAGCTCCTTCTCCACCGCGTTCGCGAGGTCCTCCGAGTCGGTGACGAGGACGGAGGCGGCCAGCGGGTCGTGCTCGGCCTGGCTGATCAGGTCGGCGGCGACGTGCACGGGGTCGGCGGTGGCGTCCGCGAGGATCGCGATCTCGGTGGGGCCGGCCTCGGCGTCGATGCCGATGCGGCCCTTGAGCAGCCGCTTGGCGGCGGCGACCCAGATGTTGCCCGGGCCGGTGACCATGTTGACGGGGCGGCACTCCTCGGTGCCGTAGGCGAACATGGCGACGGCCTGGGCGCCGCCCGCGGCGTACACCTCGTCGACGCCCAGCAGCGCGCAGGCGGCCAGGATCGTGGGGTGCGGCAGGCCGCCGAAGCCGGCCTGGGGCGGGGAGGAGACGGCCATGGAGCCGACGCCGGCCTCCTGGGCCGGCACCACGTTCATGATCACGGACGAGGGGTAGACGGACCGGCCGCCCGGGACGTACAGCCCGACGCGCTGGACGGGCACCCAGCGCTCGGTGACCGTGCCGCCGGGCACGACCTGGACGGTCTTGTCGGTGCGGCGCTGCTCGCGGTGGACGATCCGGGCGCGGCGGATGGACTCCTCCAGCGCGGCGCGCACGGCCGGGTCGAGCTCTTCGAGGGCCCGGGCGATCGCCTCGGCGGGGACCCGGATCCGGTCGAGCGTGACGCCGTCGAACCGATGCGCGTAGTCGATCAGGGCCGCGGTACCGCGATGATGCACGTCCTCGCAGATGGGCCGCACCTTCTCCAGGGCGGCCTCGACGTCGAGTTCGGCTCGGGGCAGCAGGTCGCGGTCGACGCCGGCCTCGGGGGAGCCCGGGGCGGAGGCGGAACCACGCAGATCGATTCGGGAGATCACACGGTAATTGTCTCAGACCCGTCCCGTCGCACGGCGCCCCGTACCACTCAGTGGTACGGGAGTTTCACTGAGAGTGTTCAATCGGTCACGCGTTGGGGAAAGGGGACAGTACACCGGGGTGTACGGGACGGGAGGGGGTACGGAGCGTGACCGACCCGACGGACGGCGACCCGCCGGCGGAGCTCGAGCTGACGCCCCCCGAGCGGGCCATGTGGGAGGCCTTCCGCCGCGGCGGCACCCACGACCTGCGCACCCCCCGCCCCGAGTGGAACGATCCGCGCGCGCCGCACGCGTGGGGGCCCGAGCGCAGCGTGCGGGCCCGGCTCGTGGCCCTCCTCCTGCTGGACGGCCCGCCCGCGCTGCCCGGCCGCGTCTGCGCCCTGAAGCTCAACGGCGTGCAGATCACCGGCCAGCTCGACCTGTCGGGGGGCACGGTCGTGCCGTACGTCGAGATGCACAACTGCCGCTTCGAGCAGGAGGTGCTGCTGCCCGAGTGCCACTTCACGACGCTGCGACTGGTCGCCTGCGCCCTGCCCCGGCTGGAGGCCGCCCGGCTGCGCACCGAGGGCGATCTGCACCTGCCGCGGTGCGCCGTCCAGCGCGGCATACGGCTCACCGACGCCCAGATAGGCACCGACCTGCTGCTCAACCAGCTGGTGGTGCGCGCGGACCGGCGCGGGGTGTCCATCGCCGCCGACGGCATCAGCGTCGGGCAGGACCTGCAGGCCGAGATGATGCGCTCGTACGGCGAGCTGAGCATGCGGGCCGCCACGATAGGGGTCTCGCTGAGCCTGCGCGGCTCCACGCTGAGCAACCCGCAGGGGCGGCGCGCGCTCAACGCCCCGCAGCTGACCGTGGAGCGCACGCTCTATCTGACCGGGGCCGGGGTCGGCGGCTATCCGTTCGCCACGGGCACCACTCCCCCGTACGGCATCACCACCACCCCGCAGCACGGCATCCGCACCCAGGCCTTCGAGTGCCGCGGCGGGGCCCGCCTCGACGACGGCCGCTTCGGCGACGCCGTCGACTTCAGCCAGGCCCGCTTCGTCCTGGAGTCCGACCAGGAGCTGTCGCTGCGCCGCGTCCAGACCCCCGAACTGCGCTTCCTCGGCGAGTGGGTCCAGCGGGGGCGGGTGGTGCTCTCCGGTGCCCGCGTCTCCAACCTGGTCGACCGCTACGCGAGCTGGCCCGGCCCCGGCAATCTGGTGATGGCCGGCTTCTCCTACGAGACGCTGATACCGCTCGGCCACTTCCCCCTGGCCCTGCGCCTGGAATGGGTGGCCGCGGCCACCCCCGAATACGCCCCCGAGCCGTACGAGCAGCTGGCCGGCGCCCTGCGCGACAGCGGCGAGGACGCCGACGCCCGCGCCGTCCTGCTCGCCAAGCAGCGGCGCCGCCGCGAGACGCTCCCCCCGGCCGGCAAGGCCTGGGGCTACCTGCAGGACTGGACGGTCGCCTACGGCTACCGCCCCGGGCGGGCGGCGGTGTGGATGGCCGTGCTGTGGGCGGCCGCCGCGGCCTATTTCACCTGGCGCCCCGTGCCGCCGCTGAAGGAGGGCGAAGGCCCCGCCTGGAGCCCCGAGCTCTACGCCCTCGACCTGCTCGTCCCCGTCATCGACCTGGGACAGGGCGGCGCCTGGCGGCCCACCGGCGCCACGCAGTGGGTGGTGACCGCGCTCATCCTGCTGGGCTGGGTGCTCGCGACGACCGTGGCGGCCGGGGCGTCCCGCCTGCTGCGCCGGCAGTGAACGCCGGGGCGGCATTGCTGCACAGGCCATTAGGCTTACCGGCTGTGACCACCGCGCGCCTGCCCCTCTTCCCGCTGAACTCGGTGCTGTTCCCTGGGCTCGTCCTGCCCCTGAACGTCTTCGAGCAGCGGTACCGCGCGCTGATGCGCGACCTGTCGGCGCTCCCGGAGGAGGAACCGCGCCGCTTCGGCGTCGTCGCCATCCGCGACGGCAGCGAGGTCGCGCCCACGGCGCCCGGGCTGCCCGAGGGCGCCCGCCCCGAGCCCGGCCCCGCCTCCGGCTTCGGCCCCGACCCCCGCAAGGCGTTCCACGCCGTGGGCTGCGTGGCCGAGGCGGCGACGATCCGCGAGCGCTCCGACGGCACGTACGAGGTCCTCGCCACCGGCACCACCCGCTTCCGCCTGCTGTCCGTCGACGCCTCCGGCCCCTATCTGACCGGCGAGGTCGAGGACATCGAGGAGGAGCAGGGCGAAGGGGCGGGCGCGCTCGCCTCCGGGGTCGTCCGCGCCTTCCGCGCCTACCAGAAGCGGCTCGCCGGGGCGACCGAGCGCACGCTCGCCGGGCAGAGCGACCTGCCGGGCGAGCCGTCCGTCCTCTCCTACCTGGTCGCCGCCGCGGCGATGCTCGACACCCCCGCCAAGCAGCGGCTCCTGGAGACGCCGGACACGGCCACGCGGCTCGCGCGCGAGCTGAAAATGCTGCGCACCGAGACCGCGGTGATCGCTAAGCTCCCCTCGCTGCCGGCCGTCGACTTCACCCGGCGGCCCACGAACCCCAACTGACCCGACGGGACGGACCCTTGGCACGCAAGGCCGGCAAACAGCAGGCGGGCTCGACCCCGGCGATCGTCGCCCTGGAGAAGGCGGGAGCCGCCTTCTCCGTGCACTCCTACGCCCACGACCCGGCGGCCCCGTCCTACGGCGAGGAGGCCGCGGAGGCGCTCGGGCGCGATCCCGCGCAGGTCTTCAAGACGCTCGTCGCCGAGGTCGACGGCGCCCTGACCGTGGCCGTCGTGCCCGTCTCCGGCTCGCTCGACCTCAAGGCACTCGCGGCGGCGGTCGGCGGCAAGCGGGCGGCCATGGCCGACCCGGCGGCCGCCGAGCGCACCACCGGGTACGTACGGGGCGGCATCTCCCCGCTCGGGCAGCGCCGGCGCCTGCGGACCGCGCTGGACGCCTCCGCGCGCTCCCACGCGACCATCTGCGTCTCGGCCGGGCGGCGCGGCCTGGAGGTCGAACTCTCCCCCGCCGACCTGGCCGCCCTCACGGACGCGGTGATCGCCCCCATCGCCCGCGCGTGACCCCGCGGGCGCCGGGGGTCTGGACGGCCGCCCGTCCCTCGGCTACGACCGTCAGGAGCGGGCCGCCGCGCGTGCCGCCCGCGACTCGGGAGGGACGCCCATGTCGAAGCGCACCCGCAAGCGCCGCTGGCGCCTGAAGAAGAACCGCGCCAACCACGGCCGCCGGCCGGCGTAGACCCTTGCCGGGCCGGCCCCGGCATCCGTCGGCCGGCCGGCTCGGCACCGCCGGTCCGCACCGCGGGGGTTGCTCGCCGTCGCGGCCCGGCCCTCCGCAGGAGGAAACGGTGAAAGGGCGGGGACGGGGCAATCCCCTCCGCCGCAACGGCGCTCAGCCGCATACCTGCGCATCCGGCGGTGCCGGAGCCGGCTCAGGCCGGGACGTCGGGCTCCCCGGACGTCCAGTGCGGCTCCGGCTCCGGATCGCGAGGCCCGAACAGTGCCGTCAGGAGCAGGTGCACCGCCATCGCCGCCAGCGGCCACGCCAGCAGCGCCCCCTTGGCCGCGAGCTTCAGCGGGGCGTCGAAGACGACACCGCGCCCCGCCGCGCGGGCCGCCGCCACCACGTCCGTGGTCGGGCCGAGCGCGGTGCCCACGCGCCAGGCGATCACCGAGGCGACCAGGGAGCCGGCCGCGAGGCCGATGACCAGCGGGAGGCCCCCGCGGCGGCGGAGCAGGAAGACGACCGCGCCGCTCAGCGCGCCGAACCCGAGCGCCAGCAGCACGAACGTGCCGTCGGCGCCGATCGCCTGCTCCCCCTCGCTGTTCTTGAGGTACACCGCCTTGCCGTCCGAGATCAGCGGCACGCGCGGCGCCAGCCACACCCACAGCAGCCCGAGCAGCACTCCGGCGACGGCCACCGCCGCGGCGACGACCGCGGCCTGCCGCGCCTCGGTGCGGAGCTCCTCCCGGTCGGCGCCGAGAACGGCGGGGCCGTCCTCGGCGGGCTGCTTGCCGGCGGGCGGGTCGTGCGGCGTCAGGGATGCGGTCACCCTGTCATCGTGCCAGGTCGGGGCCGCCGGGCCCGCGGCAGGACGGTCCTGGCGCGTCACCGCACGGCCGCCCGGCGGTACGCCCAGGTGGCCACGGCCAGCGACACGACGCCGACGGCGGCGCACACGCCGAGGTCGGCCGCGACCATGACCCAGTCGGGGCTCGCGTCGAAGCTGCGGGCCAGCGCCTCCACTCCGTACGTGGAGGGCAGCAGGTCGCGGGCGTAGGAGATGGGCGCGGGCATGCGGGCGGCGGGCAGCACGCCCAGCAGCAGTGCGGCCGACATGCCCAGCTGCCCGCAGAGCGTGGCCAGCTCCTGCCGGGGGGCGAGCAGCCCGAGGGCCGCACCGAGCCCGGCGAGGGCGGCGCCGGAGAGGGGGATCACCGCGGCGAGCACCCACAGGTGCCCCATCGGCAGGTCGAAGAGCACGCTGCCGACGACCGCGGTGACGGCCGTGCCGGGCACGGTGAAGGAGGCGTACGCGCCGGCCGCGCCGAGGACCACGGCTGCGGGCGGCACCGGCAGCGTCGCGTAGTGGTCGAGGCCGCCGCCGGCGCGCAGCTGCCCGAAGTACTGGGCGAGGAGGTTGAGGGCGACGAAGGCCACGACGAGCACGCTGGAGCCGGCCACGACGGCCCGCGCCTCGTCGCCGCCGTCCACCACCCCGCGCATCATGATCATGATGCCGACGGACTGGAACGTGGCCACGAAGAGCAGCGGGATCCGCGCCACCTTGGCCCGCGAGAGCTGCGCGCGGTACACGGCGGCCAGGGCGGGCAGCAGCTTCGCCCTGGGCGCGAGCGGGGCGGCGTCTTCGCCGCCGGACCGCGGCCGGGAGTCGCTCCCGGTCCGGACCGCCCCGGACACCGCCTCTGCGGATACAGCACTCACCCGGCACAGCTCCTGTTCGGTCGGGTCCGGTGACCCCTTCTCGCCGTCGCCCCCGTCACATCTTCACCAGCCCGTCCGCGCGGCCGCCGAGCGCCAGGTACACGTCCTCCAGGCTCGGCGTGGTCAGCGTGAAGTCGTCGAGCGCGGCGAAGGCGGGCCCGCCGGTCACGGCGGCGACGGCCGCGCGCGCCTCGGCGGGGGCGAGCCGCAGCGTCCAGCGGCGCCCCGCGGCGTGCGCGGCGTCGCGCAGCGCGGCGACCTCGGGGACGTTCAGCGGGGCCTCGTCGCGCCAGACGAGCTCGACGCGGACCTCGTCGCCGACGAGCTCCTTCAGCCCCGCGGGGGTGTCGCAGGCGATGATGCGTCCGCGCTCCAGCACGGCGACGCGGTCGAGGACGGTCTCGGCCTCGATGACGTTGTGGGTGACGAGCAGGACGGTCGCCCCGCGCTCGGCGCGCCGCCGGTCGACGGCGGCCCAGACGGCGCGGCGGGCCACGGGATCCATGCCGGCGGTGGGTTCGTCGAGGACGAGGACGGGCCGGTCGCCGACGAGCGCGGCGGCGAAGCACGCCAGCCGGCGCTGGCCGCCGGAGAGCTTCTTCAGCGGGCGGCCGGCGAGGTCCGTGAGGCCCAGTTCCTCGAGGACGGCGTCGCGCTCGGCGCGGGCGGCGCGCAGAGTGAGGCCGCGCAGCCGGCCGGTGGTCTCGGCGGCGAGGGAGACCGTCAGCTCGTCGAGCGCGGTCGACTCCTGGCCGAGGTAGCCGACGAGCCGGGCGGCGCGCTCGGGGTGGCGCACGAGGTCGTGGCCGAGGAGCTCGACGCTGCCCTCGTCGGGCCGGAGCAGGCCGGTCAGCTGGCGCACCAGGGTGGACTTGCCGGCCCCGTTGGGGCCGAGGAGTCCGAAGATCTCGCCGCGCCGGACCTCCAGGTCGATGCCGTCGCTGGCGCGCACGGCAGCGGTGCCGGGCGCACCCCGGCGGCCGCGCGCGGCGGGGTAGGTCTTGACCAGGCCGCGCACGGTGCACACCGTGGCGGCTGCCGCCGCCTCTTTCACGCCCGTCCTCACGAGCTATGAGGGTACGCGGTTGGGCTCGCGCCCCGGCCGTTGGGGCGCCCGAAGACGGAGCGTGGTGCCGTCAGTCGCCCACCGGCGCCTTCTCCGCGGCCGTGCGCGTGTCGATTTCGCGCCAGAATCCGGCACGGATCGCATAGCGGTCGTGCTCGTCGATCTGGTCGTCCTTGTGGGCGAGGAGCCCGAACCGGGCGGCGTAGCGGAGCAGCTCGCCGTCGATGCGGTGGGGGATGCGCGGGTACTCCGTGGAGAGGTGCTGCAGGTGGACGGCGTCGGGGAGCCGCTCGGCCCAGCGCCGGGCGAAGACCTGGCCGACCTCGAAGGGGTCGCCGCCGACGGTGGTGATGTCCTCCTCGCGGTCCGCCCAGCGCTGCTCGGCGCTGGTGAGCTGGGCGAGCATCGGCAGGGAGGCGGTTTCGGGGGGCTCGCCGAGCCCGGTGCCGGTGCCGCGCTCGATCCAGCCTTTGTCGGAGGACCAGCGCAGGGTGGCGTTGGCGGCGAGGGCGCC
>NZ_JBAMDC010000309.1:0-7775 GCF_036961605.1 Streptomyces sp. KLMMK | reverse complement strand
GACCGTTCTCCGGGACCGTCGCCGGGGCCGGGTCCTCCGGGGGCCCGGTCCTCCGGCGTGCAGCCCTCCGGGGCCCGGTCCCCCGGCGTGCGGTCCTCCGGGTCAGCTCTTCGCGGGCGACGGGGAGAGCGAGTTCTTCTGGCAGCCCGGCTGCTTGGCCATGGCCTTGCCGACGTCGCCCGACTGCAGCTTCTTGAGCGCCTCGGAGCTCTGGCCGCTGAGCTTGGCGACGTCCCCGCCGATGCCCCTCAGCCCCTCGCCGAACTTGGTCTTGTCGCCGGTGTCGAGGGCGTCACTCCGCTTCTTCAGGTTCGCGTACGCCGTGGAGAGGTCGTTGAGCGCCTTGACGGCGTTCTTCTGGCTGGTCTCGCCGTCCTTGACGGGCGGCGCGCCCGCATCCTGGACCGCGTTGGCGAGCGCCTTGTACGCGTCGACGCTGACCTGGAAGGCCGCGGAGTCGGTCTGCTGGACCTTCTTGGAGTCCTCCTCGGTCTGGACGCTCGCGATCGACTGGTTCGCGTCCAGAATCTTCTTCACCTGGGGCTGCATCTGGTCACAGACCTTCATGGCCCAGGCGTCCAGCTTCTTGTTGCCCTCGTCGTCGCCGCCGCAGCCGGTCAGCGCCAGCAGGAGCGCCGTACCGCCGGACAGTGCGGCCGCAAGCTTCTTGTTCACCGGATCGGTCCCTTCGATGGCTCTCGGCCCGGAACTTACACGTCCGAGCGGGACCGCCCAGGAGGCGAGCACACCATATGCCTCCTTTTGAAGCCATTTGCACCAAGCGCAGCGTGGCATTCACCGCACACGGGAGGAGAGGGGGAACCGAACGCGGGTGAACGGCGTGCCCTGCACGCCGCCCACCCGGGCCCGAAGTTCCGGAGCGTCAGTTCTCTACGACACCACGGCCGGGTCGGCGGGCTTCGCCGTCCGCTCCGCGTTCCCGTCGTCGCCCATCGCGACGCCGCGCCGCTTGGAGACGTACACCGCACCGACGATGACGACGATCGCCAGCACCGCGATCCCGAACCGCAGGCCCTTGTTGGCATCGACGCCGTAGGAGAATTTGACCACCGCGGGGGCGATCAGCAGCGCCACCAGGTTCATCACCTTCAGCAGCGGGTTGATGGCCGGACCGGCGGTGTCCTTGAACGGGTCGCCGACCGTGTCGCCGATGACCGTCGCCGCGTGCGCCTCGCTGCCCTTGCCGCCGTGGTGGCCGTCCTCCACCAGCTTCTTGGCGTTGTCCCAGGCGCCACCGGAGTTGGCGAGGAAGACGGCCATCAGGGTGCCGGTGCCGATGGCCCCCGCCAGGTACGAGCCGAGCGCCCCGACGCCGAGCGAGAACCCGACGGCGATGGGCGCCATCACGGCCAGCAGGCCGGGTGTGGCGAGTTCGCGCAGCGCGTCCTTGGTGCAGATGTCCACCACGCGGCCGTACTCCGGCTTCTCGCTGTAGTCCATGATCCCGGGGTGCTCGCGGAACTGCCGCCGCACCTCGTAGACCACCGCACCCGCCGACCGCGACACGGCATTGATCGCCAGCCCGGAGAAGAGGAAGACGACGGCGGCTCCGAGGACGAGCCCGACGAGGTTGTTGGGCTGCGAGATGTCCAGACTCAGGCCCAGCTCACCGGACTTCGCGTGTACGTCCTTCACCGCGGTGGCGATGGCGTCGCGGTACGAGCCGAAGAGCGCCGACGCGGCCAGGACGGCCGTGGCGATGGCGATGCCCTTCGTGATGGCCTTGGTGGTGTTGCCGACCGCGTCGAGGTCGGTGAGCACCTGCGCGCCGGCGCCCTCGACGTCGCCGGACATCTCGGCGATGCCCTGGGCGTTGTCGGAGACCGGGCCGAAGGTGTCCATGGCGACGATGACGCCCACGGTGGTCAGCAGGCCGGTGCCGGCGAGCGCGACGGCGAACAGGGCCAGCATGATGGACGTGCCGCCGAGCAGGAACGCCCCGTAGACGCCCAGCGCGATGAGCACGGCCGAGTAGACGGCCGACTCCAGGCCGATGGAGATGCCGGCGAGGACGACCGTCGCCGGCCCGGTCAGGGACGACTTGCCGATGTCCCGCACGGGCCGCCGGCTGGTCTCCGTGAAGTACCCCGTGAGCTGCTGGATGAGCGCGGCGAGGACGATGCCGATGGCCACCGCCACGAGCGCGAGCACCCTCGGGTCGCCCGCATGGCCGCGGATCGCCTCGTCCCCGATGCCCTTCAGGTCGGCGTAGCTGGAGGGGAGGTACGCGAACACCGCGACGGCCACCAGGGCGAGCGATATGACGGCCGAAATGAAGAACCCGCGGTTGATCGCGGTCATCCCGCTGCGGTCGGCGCGGCGCGGCGCGACCGCGAAGATGCCGACCATCGCCGTGAGCACGCCGATCGCGGGGACGAGCAGGGGGAAGGCGAGCCCCGCGTCGCCGAAGGCGGCCTTGCCGAGGATCAGCGCGGCGACCAGCGTCACGGCGTACGACTCGAAGAGGTCGGCGGCCATGCCCGCGCAGTCGCCGACGTTGTCGCCGACGTTGTCCGCGATGGTGGCGGCGTTGCGCGGGTCGTCCTCGGGGATGCCCTGTTCGACCTTGCCGACGAGGTCGGCGCCGACGTCGGCCGCCTTGGTGAAGATGCCGCCGCCGACCCTCATGAACATCGCCAGCAGCGCCGCGCCGAAGCCGAATCCCTCCAGCACCTTGGGCGCGTCGGCCGCGTACACGAGCACCACGCAGGAGGTGCCCAGCAGGCCGAGCCCGACGGTGCACATCCCGACGACGCCACCCGTCCGGAACGCAATCTTCATGGCCTTGTGCGAAACGGCCGTCAGGTCCTTCTCGGGCTCACCCTGGGCCGGAGTGGCCTCACGGGCCGCCGCGGCGACCCGCACATTGCTGCGCACGGCGAGCCACATGCCGATATAGCCCGTGGCCGCCGAGAAGAGCGCTCCGATCAGGAAGAAGACCGAACGCCCGATGCGCTGCGACCAGTTGTCGGCCGGCAGGAGCATCAGGAGGAAGAACACCGCCACGGCGAATACGCCGAGGGTGCGCAACTGCCGTGCGAGATAGGCGTTCGCGCCCTCCTGCACCGCCGCCGCGATCCTTCTCATGCTGTCGGTTCCCTCGCCCGCCGCGAGGACCTGCCGCACCAGGGCGACGGCGACCACGAGCGCCGCGAGTGCGACGGCCGCGATCACGATCACCATGGTGCGGTTGCCCTGCGTGAGTTCGGCCGCGAGATTCCGGGTGAAGTCGAGCTGTTGAAAGTCCACCTGTCGAGGGGTGAAGGGCCCCGCCATTCGTCCTCCCTGACGTTTGGCACATGGGCGCGCAGCTGATCCGCGATCACTGAAGGGAGATCACGGGACAGCGGCCACGCTCAGGCGTCCTGAGCTCAAGATGGACGGATTGTAGGGAGCATGGCGAGATCAAAACAGAGCGCGGCAAATGGAATTGGCCTGTGCAAGTGAAGATCGAGTGAATGATCCGCCGGATAAACGATCGCGGGCGTAGATCCGGAACGGCGATCAATGGAGATCAATGGCGATCAGCGGTGATCGGAGACGATTCACGAAAAGGGGGCCGACGCGAGATCCATTCCGGAAGATCGCCGGATTCGGCGGACCAACGGAATCAGCCGGAAGATCAATGGACCCCGGGGGGGAGGATCCACGGGGCCCGCGGCGATCAGCGGCCACGCGGCGCCGCCGGATGCGGGAGGGCCGAAAAAGATCGCAGAATTATGGCTGCTCGGTGCACCGGGAGCCGGTGAATCGTGCGACGGCCGTCCGGCGGGCGCCATCGGAGCCGCTGCACGGGCAGCCGGGAGTTACGGCCGTCCGAGGAGGGCCGACTACGGCGATACGCCCGGACGGGCTACGGCGTCACGGCCGTGGGAGCGATCGGCCAGCTCATCCGGATCAGACCGCCGCGCTCGTCCGCCGTCACCTCGACGTCGTCGACCAGGCCGCTGATGACCGCGAGGCCCATGTCGTCCTCGTTGTCGGCAGCGACCTCCTCGGGGCCGCCGGCGGCGCGCTCCGAGCCGTTCGCGGCAGCGAGCGCCTCCGGTGCGGGGGCGTCGTCCCCGACCTCGATGGAGAACTTCTTCTCGTCCTCGATCAGCGTCACCCGGACGGGGGTGGTCACCTCATTGCTGATGTGCAGCCCCACCGCGCGCGAGCAGGCCTCGCCCACGGCGAGCCGGACCTCGTCCAGCACGGCCTCGTCCACGCCGGCACGGCGCGCCACCGCGGCTGCCACCAGCCGGGCGGTCCGGACATGCTCGGGAAGGGCACTGAAGAGCAGTTCGACGGTGGCCATGCCATCCCCCTCGGTCGTACGTGCCCTCTCCCCCTCATCCGGAAAAGGGCGGACTCACGAGGGGGCCGGACCCGCGAGCCCGGGTGCCCCCCGCGTGACACTCTTCCCCGGCGACCTCAGTCGGTCGCCTGCACCGCGTCCTCGACCGAGGTGTGGATGGGGAACACCTTGGTGAGGCCGGTGATACGGAAAATCTTGAGAATGCGCTCCTGGTTGCAGACCAGGCGCAGCGAGCCCTCATGGGCACGCACCCGCTTCAGCCCGCCGACCAGGACGCCGAGCCCGGTGGAGTCGAGGAAGTCGACGCCCTCCATGTCCACGACGAGGTGATAGCTGCCGTCGTTGACAAGCTCGACCAGCTGCTCACGCAGCTTGGGCGCGGTGTACACATCAATCTCGCCACCGACCCGGACAACCGTACGGTCGCCTACGGTCTCGGTCGACAGGGACAGGTCCACGGATCCTCCAGCACCTTGCATCGAGCGGTCGCCCCCCATGGATCGGCAGCCGCGATGGCATTCAATCACTTACCGGCAGGCGCGCACGACGCCTTGACGCCATTGTCCGTCACGCCAGTGACACACTCGGTGCCGATGGCCAACGATCAACTCCCGCCGGAGGCGGGCGTACATCCCGCTCCCCGGGCAGTCCTCGACCGACTGACCACCGGGGCCGACAGGGCTGCACGCATCACTCATACGGAGCACTTGCCCCCGCGTCCCGGACGTCATGCCCCCTGGCCTGAGAAGATCCGGCCGGAAGTGGCGGAAGCCATCCGGATGGCGGGCATCGACCGGCCGTGGGCCCATCAGGCGCTCACCGCCGAGCACGCGCTGCGCGGCGAATCGGTGGTCGTGGCCACCGGAACGGCCTCCGGGAAGTCCCTCGCGTACCTGGCACCGGTCCTCAGCGCCCTGCTGGACGGCTCGGAGGCCCCGAACGGCCGCGGGGCGACCGCGCTGTACCTCGCACCCACCAAGGCACTCGCCGCCGATCAGCGGCGCGCCGTGAAGGCCCTCGCCGAGCCCCTGGGCAAGGGCGTGCGTCCCGCCGTCTACGACGGGGACACCCCCGTCGAGGAGCGGGAGTGGGTGCGTCAGTACGCCAATTACGCGCTCACCAACCCCGACATGCTCCACCGCTCGATCCTGCCCGCCCACCCCAAGTGGTCCTCCTTCCTGCGTGCCCTGCGCTACGTCGTCATCGACGAGTGCCACACCTACCGGGGCGTCTTCGGCTCGCACGTCGCCCAGGTGCTCCGCCGGCTCCGGCGTGTCTGCGCCCGCTACGGGGCCGATCCGGTCTTCCTCCTCGCCTCGGCCACCTCCTCCGATCCGGCCACCGCCGCAGGCCGGCTGACGGGCGTTCCGGTGGTGGAGATCACCGAGGACGCCTCTCCGCGCGGCGAGCTGGTCTTCGCCCTCTGGGAGCCGCCCCTCACCGAGCTCCACGGCGAGCGAGGGGCCCCCGTGCGCCGCACCGCCACCGCCGAGAGCGCCGAGCTCCTCACCGACCTCGTCGTCCAGGGCGTCCGCACCGTCGCCTTCGTACGGTCACGGCGCGGCGCCGAGCTCATCGCCCTGATCGCCCAGGAGCGCCTCGCAGCCGTGGACCGCTCCCTGCCCGGGCGTGTCGCCGCCTACCGCGGCGGCTATCTCCCCGAGGAGCGCCGCTCCATCGAGCGCGCCCTGCACAGCGGCGAACTGCTGGGCCTGTCCGCGACGACCGCCCTGGAGCTCGGCGTCGACGTCGCCGGCCTCGACGCCGTCCTCCTGACCGGCTATCCGGGCACGCGCGCCTCCCTGTGGCAGCAGGCCGGACGCGCGGGCCGTACGGGCCGCGGAGCCCTCGCCGTGCTGGTCGCCCGCGACGACCCCCTGGACACCTATCTCGTCCACCACCCCGAGGCGCTCTTCCGTCAGCCCGTCGAATCCACCGTCCTCGATCCCGACAACCCCTACGTCCTCGCCCCCCATCTGTGCGCCGCGGCCGCCGAGCTGCCGCTCACCGAGGCCGACCTGTCCCTGTTCGGGCCCGAGACGCCGGGCCTGCTCGCCCAGCTCGAGGCGCGCAAGCTGCTGCGCCGCCGCGGCGCCGCCTGGCACTGGACCCGGCGCGAACGCGCCGCCGACCTCACCGACATCCGGGGCGGCGGAGGCCGCCCCATCCAGGTCGTGGAGGAGGGCACCGGGCGGCTGCTGGGCACCGTGGACGCGGGAGCCGCCCACGCCTCCGTCCACGAGGGCGCGGTCCACCTCCACCAGGGCCGCACCTACCTCGTCCGCCGGCTCGACCTGGAGGACTCCGTCGCCCTCGTCGAGCAGGCCGACCCGCCGTACTCGACGACGGCCCGCGACACGACGGCCGTCTCCATCCTGGAGACCAGCGCCGAGATCCCCTGGGGGGAGGCGCGCCTGTGCTTCGGCTCGGTCGAGGTGACCAACCAGGTCGTCTCCTTCCTCCGCCGCCGGCTCATCACCGGCGAGGTCCTCGGCGAGTCCAAGCTGGACCTGCCGCCGCGTACGCTGCGCACCCGCGCCGTGTGGTGGACCGTCACCGAGGACCAGCTCGACGAGGCCCGGATCGCCCCGGAGGCCCTCGGCGGCGCCCTGCACGCCGCGGAGCACGCCTCCATCGGCATGCTCCCCCTCTTCGCCACCTGCGACCGCTGGGACATCGGCGGCGTCTCCGTACCCCTGCACCCCGACACGCTCCTGCCGACCGTCTTCGTCTATGACGGCCACCCCGGCGGCGCGGGCTTCGCCGAGAGGGCCTTCCACACCGCCGCGGGCTGGCTCACCGCCACCCGCGAGGCGATCGCCGCCTGCGAGTGCGACACCGGCTGCCCCTCCTGCGTCCAGTCCCCCAAGTGCGGCAACGGCAACGACCCCCTCGACAAACGGGCCGCCATACGCCTCCTGGCCCGGCTCCTCAGGGACGCCCCGAAGGACGGGTGAGCCGCACGAACGCAACGGGCTCGATCCCCGCGGCCTCCGCGGGCCCCGCCCGCGACCGCACCCGGACGGCGTACGGCCCCGCCCTCGCCTCGGCCGCGACCTCGGCGATCTCGCCGCTCACGGCGCAGCGCACCACTCTCGCCCCCTGGGCGGCGGCCACCCGCCGCGCGAGGCCGCACGCGGCCTCCTGCCCGTCGAGGGCGTGGTCTGCCGCCGCCAGCGCCGACAGGTCCGCCGCACCGCCGGCGCGATGGCGGGCCACCACCGCCTGCCCCATGGCCAGCATCGCCGCGAACACCGCGCAGAGTGCGGCGGTCGCGACCGCCACCCACACCGTCGCCACGCCCCGGTCACCGCACCGTCTCCTCCGCAAGGGCCACCGCCTCTCCGCCCAGCCTGAGGGCCAGCGGACCGGCCGCCCTGGCCTCGACCCGCACCCGTACGAGATCGCCCTCGCGCATGACGGCGATGCGGGAACCCGGCGGCGCGGCGGACCG